>DATAKH010000071.1:0-23358 GCA_036261735.1 Sphingomicrobium sp. | reverse complement strand
TGAGACCGTAGGGAGCGCCCGGGAACTTCATCCCCTGGACGGTCCGAGCGGGCACGTTCTTGAGCACCACCGAGCGGCCGCCGAACAGGTTGGCGGAGCCGGGAAGGACCTGGAGAGTGGTCACTCCGCCGTTGATCAGCGCCCTGGAGAAGCCCGGATCCTGCGGCCAGACGCTATGTTCAGCCCACACTTCGGGGCGAACGGGAGATGTCGCCTCATTGCCGTCGGACAGGGACTCGACGCCCGGCGAGGGATAGTCGCCGAGATGGCTGTGGACGTCGATGATCCCGGGAGTGACGAACTTGCCGGACCCGTCGATGACGTTGGTGCCCGCCGGCGCGTCCTGCGGGCCGGCGCCGAGGCCTGTGACCTGACCGTCCGCAAAGCTGATCCAGCCATTGTCGATCCGCCCGCCTTCGCCGTCGAAGATGGTGACGTTGCGGATCAGCGTCGGAACGCCGGGATAGGCGACATAGGTCGACGGGAACGGGTCTTCGTCGACGCGGACGACGGGAGCCGCCTTCTTGGGCGGAGTGTTGGCGGCGCATCCGGCAGCGGCGACGGCAATTGCGGCCGTCGCCGCGACCGCGAATGCCCGCACTAAGTCCGCTCCGGCCGCGGCCCTCCCTCCGGATCCTCTTCCCGCTCGGGGTGAAGGCCAGGAGCCTGAGGCTCGGCCAGTTCACCACGGCCGGCGAGCCGATCGTCATCGCGGAGCGTGTCGAGATGCATCCATCCCTTCACAATCGGCGACAAGGCCAGCACGACCACGCCGATGCCCACGGTCCACCAGCCGATCGTGCTGTAGATCGACAGCGTCATCTCCTTGGTCATCTCGCCCGATTCTCCGCCGGTCGCCTCGCCGATCTTGCCGGCGACGAAGTTGCCGACCGCGGTCATGTAGAACCAGGCGCCCATGATCAGGCTCGCCATGAACGTGGGTGCGAGCCGGTTCATCGCGCTCAGACCCACCGGGGACAGGCACAGTTCGCCGGTCGTGTGCAGGAGGTAGAGAAGGAACACGAACAGGACCGCCGTCTTCGCTTCCGGCCCGACGGGGAACGCGGTCGCGCCCCAGACGAACACCAGGAAGCCAGCGCCCACCTGGAACAGCGCAAGGGCGAACTTCGCCGGTGCCGATGGCTCGAGGTCGCGTTTTCCAAGCCAAGTCCAGAGGATCGTAAACAGAGGCGCCAGGAGGATGATGTAGATCGGGTTGATCGACTGGAAGATCGGAGCGGGAACGTCCCCGATCGCAACGAATCGGTCGGTGTACAGGTTGATGCTTCCGCCCGCCTGCTCGAAGAGCCCCCAGAAGATCGGGTTCAGCGAAATAAGGAACAGGATCGCGTAAAGCCGGTCCCTCGAATGGTCATCGCGGCTGAATTTCTCGAGCGCCATCGACGCCAGGATGACCAGGAAGCCGACGATCATGACCCAGGCCGAAGTCGGCAGGCCGCCACCCAAATCGTTCCCTGCGATCGCGAGATCGAAGGTAGTTGCAACCGGCTGGACCAGCATCAGCAGCACGCCGATCCCCATCATCCACAACCGTCCCTGCGGGGCATTGCCGAGCGACCCGTAAGGAATCCTGAACGTCGCCTCCATCGCCACATAGGCGAGGAGAATCGTGCCCGAGTAGACGAGCAGCGTCTGGATGACGTCCTGGTACTGGATCAGGCCCCAGACGATCGCGACTGCTGCCACACCGACTGCGTACAAGGTCCACTCAGTGCCCTTGGTCAGCGGCTTCGGTGCCTCGCCGGCGCCCCGCAGGGACGAGCGGCCAAGCACGAAGACGACCAGGCCCGCGAGCATTCCCAATCCTGCGAGTCCGAAGCCGAACGGCCAGCCGACCGTGACTCCGAGGTAGCCCACAAGGATAGTGCCGACCGCGGCACCGACGTTAATTCCCATGTAGAAGATGGTGTAGGCCGGATCGCGGCGCTTGTCGGTGAGCGAATAAAGCTGGCCGACCATCACAGAGATGTTGGCCTTCAGGAATCCGGATCCGACGATGATGAAGGCGAGTGCCGCCCAGAAAACGTTGATGGTCGGGTCGTTTTGGCCGCCGTCTCCTTCGATCGCCATCAGGAAGTGGCCGCACATGAGCAGAATGCCGCCGAACAGCACCGCACGGCGCTGACCGAGATAGCGGTCGGCAAGGTAACCGCCGAGGACCGGAGTGATATAAACGAGGCTGGTATAGGCGCCGTAGATCAGGTTCGACCTGCCGTCACTGAAAAGCCAATGCTGCGTCAGGTAGAAGATCAGCAGGGCGCGCATCCCGTAATAGGAGAAGCGCTCCCACATCTCCGCGAAGAAGAGCATGTAGAGGCCCTTGGGATGGCCGATCGCTTCCGGTTCGCGGCGTGCGGCAATCAGCAAGCCTGCAATTATGAACAGTGAAAAGACCCCGAGGGTGACGACGACGGTCCAGTCGCCCTCGTTCCACATCCCGATTGGCTTCAATCCGGTCACCAAAGCTTCTCCCCAGCCGATGTCGCAGGTGCGGCACCCTAGCGGCGCAAACCCGCATGTGAAGCCGATTGTTGCACGAACGCACGGACTCCCTAGAGAAAAGGCGTGCTGAATGACCGCTCGTCCCTAGTATCGCTCCTGAAAACCCGCCGTTCGGCAAAGCCGCGGATGATGGCCGATCCCGGCCCCACGCGGCAGGAGCTGGAGGAAATTCTCACGATCGCCAGCCGAACCCCCGATCACGGCAAGCTCCATCCGTGGCGCTTCGTGATCGTCGAACATGACCAGCGTAAAGCGCTCGCGACGGTCCTCCACGACGCGCTTTCCAAGGAAAATCCGGCCGCGGCCGACGCACACCACAACAAGGAGGAAGAGTTCGCCCATTATGGCGGGGCGCTCGTCATCCTCGTTTCCGCACCTGTCCGCGGGCACAAGATCCCGGTTTGGGAGCAGGAGCTGTCCTGCGGCGCCGCGGGAATGAACTTGCTGACGGCGGCGAGCGCGCTCGGCTTTGCCGCCGGCTGGGTGACTGGCTGGCGCGCCTATTCGCCCCTCGTAACCGCGGAATTCTGCGAGCCCGGACAGCGAATTGCGGGATTCATCTTCATCGGCCGATCGAGCGTCGAACTCGAAGAGCGTCAGCGCCCGAGACTAGACGACCTAGTCACTCGGTGGGCGCCCGACCGCTAATCCAGCGAAATGGTTGACGAAATTGCGCGCTGCTGTATTATGACAGCATGACGCTTCGCACCAATCACGAAAAGCCGGTCTATGTCCGCCTCCGCGAGACCATCGCCAACGCGATCCTCGCCGGCCGCTACAAGGACGGCGATCCGCTGCCCTCGGTCCGGGCACTGGCCGCCGAAGAGCAGGCGAATCCGCTTACGGTCGCCAAGGCCTACCAAGGTTTCCAGGACGACGGCCTGATCGTCGTCAAGCGCGGCGTCGGCTTGTTCGTCGCTCCCGGAGCACGCACCCGGTTGAAGGATTCCGAACGCAGCCGTTTCCTGGACGAGGAGTGGCCCGAAATCCGGGCGCGAATGGACCGGCTCGGGATCGATCCCGCCGAGTTGCTCGACAGGGCGAGCGCCTAGTCTCTATTTGCCGCGTCCATGGAGACGCGGAATCTTCCTTTTGACGAGGATGCGATTGCCGAGGCGGCGCGGCTGGTGCTCGCCGGCGAGGCGGTCGCGGTGCCGACGGAAACCGTCTACGGACTAGCGGCTGATGCGACGAACGCCCGGGCTGTCGCGCGCATTTACGAAGCCAAGCGAAGACCGGACTTCAACCCATTGATCGTCCACGTTTCCAGCTTCGATGAAGCGCAGGAGATCGCGGAGTTCGGGCGGTACGGGCGGCATCTCGCCGCTGAATATTGGCCGGGCCCGCTGACGATCGTCGCGCCGCTCAAGCCCGGTAGCGGAATCGCATCGATCGTGACGGCCGGGCTTCCCACTGTCGGCATTCGAGTTCCCGCGCACCGGGCGATACGGGCGCTGCTCGCTGCGGTCGGCCGGCCGCTTGCAGCGCCCTCGGCCAACGCCAGCGGATCGATCAGCCCGACCCGGGCCGAGCATGTCCTTCGAAGCCTCGGCGGCCGAATCCCGCTCGTCATCGACGACGGCCCCTGCCCCGGCGGGATTGAATCCACGATCGTCGCCGAGACGGACGGGAAGCTGCGCCTGCTTCGTCGGGGCCCGATCACCATCGCGGACGCGAGGATCGCCGCAGAAGGCAAGATCGAAGCTCCGGGGCAGCTCGCCAGCCACTATGCCCCGACCAAGCCCGTTCGGCCCAACGCCAAGAGCGCGCGCGAGGGCGAGTATCTAATCGGCTTCGCTGACGTCGAAGGCGATTCGAACCTGAGCCCGTCGGGCGACCTAGTCGAGGCGGCCGCCCGGCTGTTCGACCTGCTTCACCAGGCGGACGAATCGCCCAAGCCGGAAATTGCCATCGCGCCGGTTCCCGGCACCGGCCTCGGCGCCGCCATAAACGATCGAATCCGCCGGGCCGCAGCCCCTCGCTAGGAAGCGGCCGGTTGGCCCTTCACCCGCGCCTGGAAGCTCTTTCGCAACTTCTGCAGCTTGGGCGGGATACTGGCGATGCAATAAGGATTGCTCCGCCCTTCGCCCTCCCAATAGGATTGGTGATAATCCTCGGCGGGCCACCATTCGGACCTCGGTTCGATCGTGGTGACGACACGGCCATCCCAGTGGGCCTCGGCCCGGTCGAAAGCGCGCCGCGCCTCTTTCTCCTGCGCCTCATCCTGAGGAAAGATCGCCGAGCGATATTGCGTGCCGACGTCGTTCCCCTGGCGGTTGAGCTGGGTCGGGTCGTGGACCGCGAAGAAAATATCGAGAAGCTCGCCATAGCCAAGGACGTCCGGGTCGAAGGTGATCCGGATGGCCTCGGCATGGCCGGTGTCGCCACCGCAGACCTGGTCGTAGGTCGGGTTGGCGACCTTGCCGCCGGTGTAGCCGCTCTCGACGGATTTCACTCCGACGACATCGTTGAACACGGCCTCGGTGCACCAGAAGCAGCCGCCAGCCAGAATCGCGACCTCGTCAGCCATCGCCAGTCTCCTTTGAAGACGTGCGAGATAAGCCTTCCCGATGTCGATTTCGAGTAGGGCTACTCGGTCTTGTAGCTCGCCTTCAGGCTGGCGACCTCGAGCCGCTTGGCAACCCATTCCGCAAGTTCGTCGAAGTCGAGGGGCTTCTTGAAGACAATTCCGGCGCGCCGATCGGAGAACCAGCGAACCTCGCCCTTGATCGGCCGCAGGCTCTCGACAACGACCGTGACCTCGCGGCCGACGCAATATTCCTCGATCGGCTCGACCTTCATGCCCGCGAGCGAGATATCGTGCACCTCCACGGTGTAATAGACGCTGCCGAGCCGGACGGACGCCTTGCAATGGACGTTGAGCCGCGGCGGGCGCGGACGAAAGCCGTGGCGCGGCTTGCGGCCGGCGAGCAGCTCGCCAAGATCGACGTTCTGATCGAATTTCAGTCCGACGAGACCGTCGCGCACCCAGACGACGGTCGACGGGATCTTCTGCGACGACAGTTCGACCGAAACATGCTCGCCAACCGGCGGGCACTCACTGACTTCGGCCATCACCCCACCAGCGGAGATATTGCGGACTCGAATCAGCCGCTCGCCGCTTTCGCTCACCAGCTTGGACACCTTGAGCAGCGGGATCAGCCGGTCACCGGTACGGCGCTCCCCGGGCCGGGGCACGGCCGTGCTCAGGGAAAAGGTCGTCGATTCGAACGCCGCCTGATCGTCGGCCAGCGACTGGCCACGCTTTCGGCGAATAATCGATGAAAACATCAACGGTCTTCCCGGTTTGAGCTCGTCTGTCCTTATTTTGGACGGATTACGGTTAAAAAGCGGTTTCCTTCCGCACTCCGCGGGCGCAAAGCGCCACTGTCTGCGAGGAGTGACGGATGAGGCAGCCACGGCTGCTCGTGATCGATGATGAACCGGCGCTTGCCGAATTCGTCGCGCACGTGGCGCGGGAGTGCGGGTTCGTTCCGATCCTGACCGCCGACGATCGCGCCTTTCGCGACGCGGTTCTCGCCGAGGAGCCGGACATGGTCGCTCTGGACCTTGGAATGCCCGGCATGGACGGGGTCGAGCTGCTTCGCTTCCTTGCCGCCGAAGACCATCGAGCGCCGGTTCTGATCATCAGCGGATTCGACCGGCGGGTCCTCGAATCGGCATTCCGCCTCGGCGAAGCGCTGGGGCTGACCATGGTTGGGCCGCTTGAAAAGCCGGTGACTTTCCACGAGCTCGAGCGAGTGCTGACGCACATGCGGTCCAGCATCGTGCAATGATCGGACGAACCGAAAAGTCGCTGCTTCGCGAGTTCGAGCGGGCCCTCGACCGCGGCGAGCTCCACATGGTCTACCAGCCCAAGGTCAACCTCGACACCGGCGCACTGACCCGGCTGGAGGCGCTGGTGCGATGGGACCAGCCCGAGCTGGGCGAGGTCCAGCCGTCGCGCTTCGTCCCGCTCGCTGAAAAGCATGGGCTCATCGCGCCGCTTACCGACTGGGGGCTTCGGACCACGCTGACCCAGTGGCGCAATTGGCGCGACCAGGGACTGGACACCAACGTCGCTTTCAACATCTCGGCGCTGAGCCTCCAGAGCCTCGACTTTCCCGACCTGGTCGAGCGGGTCTGCAATGAGCTCGACGTCCCCGCCGACCGGCTCGTGCTCGAGCTTACCGAAGGCGCGACCCAGCCGCTGATCAAGCTGATGGACACGCTGACCCGGTTCCGGATCAAGGGTATCGGCCTCGCAATCGACGATTTCGGGACCGGCTATTCGTCGCTGATGCAGCTTCGACAACTGCCGTTCACCGAAGTGAAGATCGACCGCCTGTTCGTGAAGGACCTTCCGAACGCGCACGACAGCTGCGTCATCGTAAAGGCGATCGTCGAGCTCGCGCACGGCCTCGGCCTGCAGGCGACTGCAGAGGGTGTCGAGACGGCGGAGCAACTTCGGTTCCTTCGCTCGACCGGCTGCGACGTCGCCCAGGGCTTCCTAATCGCCGAGCCGCTCGAGCCGGATTCGCTTCACCGATGGGTGACGGATTTCTCGGCTCGGTGGCCCCAACTGACCGGCTAAACGGTTACGTAAACAGCGACTTCGCTTTCGCCATTGCGGCAATGCCGGCGTCCAGCGTCTGGTCACGCTTGGCGAAGCACAGGCGGACGATATGGCGGGGCGGCTCCTGCTCAGCGAATGCGGACACTGGCACAACCGCCACTCCGGCCTTTTCGACCGCAGCGGCGGCAAACGCTTCGTCGCCGCAAGCGATTCCGGACTGTTTCAGGTCGACGCACAGGAAGTAGGTCGAGGCGGGACGGAGGGCCGCATATCCCGCCGCCTCGAGCCCCGACAGCAACCGGTCTCGGGCGCGCGCGAAGCGTTGCCGCATCGGCTCAATCCAGCCGTCGCCTTGGGCCATCCCGAATGCGACGGCTGACTGCAGGTTGGGAGCTGTCGAGAATGTCAGGAACTGGTGAGCGCGCGCCGCGACGCTCGCGAGCTCCGGAGCGGCGGCGATCCAGCCCACCTTCCAGCCAGTCAACGAGAAGATCTTGCCTGCCGAGCCGATCTTCAGCGTCCGCGCGGCCATTCCCGGCAGAGTCGCAAGCGGAGTGAACGCCTGGCGATCCAACAGGATATGCTCCCACACTTCGTCGCTGATCACGATGAGATCGTGCGCTCGCGCAGCGTCGGCGACGATTGCGAGCTCGTCTGCGCCGAACAGGCGCCCGGTAGGGTTGTGCGGATTGTTGAATAGGATCGCGCGGGTCTTCAGGCCGATCGCCGCCTCGACCGACTCGCGCTCGATCCGCCATTCGGGCGGCCGGAGCGCGATTTCGCGGACGATCGCCCCTGCCCGCCTGATCATAGGCGCATAGCTGTCGTAAGCTGGGGTGAAGACAATCACCTCGTCGCCAGGAGTCACCGTTGCCAGGATGCAGGCAGCCAGCGCTTCGGTCGCCCCGGAGGTGACGCAGATGTGATCCGGGCCAAGGTCCTCGCCGAACAATCGGTTGTAATGGCCCGCGATCGCCTCCCTCAATTGGGGCAGACCCCGCGACGGCGCATATTGGTTCGAGCCGCTCTTGAGAGCGCGCGCGGCCGAATCGAGAATCTCGTCCGGCCAGCCGAAATCTGGAAAGCCCTGGCCGAGGTTTACCGCGCCGTGCTTCGCAGCGAGCCCCGACATACGCTCGAAGACGCTGGTCTGCATCTGCTCGTATAATGGGTTCAAAGGAGCGCTCCCTCGCTTCGCAACTCGCCGATCTCCTCGTCCGAATAGCCCAGCTCAGCCAGGATCGCTGCTCCGTCCGCACCCGGTCGCGGTGGCGAGGGCTTGGCGGTCGCAGTCCGCGAATAGCGCGGCGCCGGTCCGGGCTGGACGATTCCATCCAGCTCGACGAACGCACCGCGCGCGCGGTTGTGCGGATACGCCGGCGCCTCCTCCAGACTTAGGACCGGGGCAACGCAGGCATCTGCCCCGGCGAAATTTTCGACCCATTCGTCGCGGCTGCGCGTGGCGATTGCTCCTGCAACCTCCTCCTTTCCGGCATCCTGCGCGAGTCCAAGGCAGCCGAAGAGAGCGGCGCGAAACTGCGGCTCCAGGGCGCCAACCGCAAGGAACTTGCCATCGCTGCACCGATAAACTCCGTAGCAGGCGTCGCCTCCGTCAAGCAGGTTTGCCTCGCGCTCGTCGATCCACAGGCCCGCCGCCCGCATCCCGTAGGTCAATGCGCCGATCAACGCCGCCCCGTCGGCCATCGCGCAGTCGATCACCTGCCCTGCCCCGCCGCGCCGAACGTCGAGCAGCGCCGCGACCATTGCGAAGGCGAGCATCATTCCGCCGCCGGCGAAGTCGGCTAGATAGTTGACCGGCACGACCGGCCGCTCCTTCGGCCCGATTCCGTGCAGAAGGCCGGTGATGGCAAGATAGTCGATATCGTGCCCGGCTTCGGCGGCGAGCGGACCTTCCTGCCCCCAGCCCGTCACCCGCCCGTAGACCAGCTTCGCATTCTCGCTCAGCAGCGTGTCGGGCCCGAGTCCCAGGCGCTCCATCACTCCCGGGCGATGACCTTCGACCAGCCCGTCGGCCCGCGCGGCGAGCTTTCGAACGATCTCGCGCGCCGCCTCCTGCTTCAGGTCCAGCGCGATGCTCCGCCGCGACCGAAGCAGGGGATCGTTGGGAATCCCGATCAGTCCGTCGCGCTCCACGCGGATGACTTCGGCGCCGTGATCGGCGAGCATCATTCCGGCGAACGGAGCCGGGCCGATGCCGGCCATTTCGATGATCGTCAGTCCCTCAAGCGGCCCCGGCATCGCGCCATTCATGCACTAGTTGATGCTCGTGACAAATCGAAGAGCCGGTTCCAGGCACATGAATGCCGTCGCAGCGATCACGAGCAACAGGGCGGCCGTTGCGCCGACCGGGCCCAGCATGCGACGCAGCGATTGCCGTGCGAATGCAGCGATCACACCCATCACGCCCCCAAAAACGATCGCGATCAACAGACCGACGAACATTTGCAGGCCGAGGTTGGCGCCGCATGTCTTGCAGTGAGGAATTGCGGCTGAGGCCATCGAGAGGAAAAGCAGCGGCAGCGCGAGTGCCAAAGCCGCCAAACATCCCAGCGCAATGCCAAAGCGAGCCCGCGGCGTCTTTGGTTCGATAGACCAGTCGACGATGCTCATTCGAAGCCCCCGCCCCGGCCTGCGGCGATCTTCCGTACGCGCAGGCTGGCTGGGGCGGCAGGATTCGAACCTGCGAATGGCGGCACCAAAAGCCGCTGCCTTACCACTTGGCGACGCCCCAGCAGCACAGCGGCGCATATAGCCGCCCTCGTCGGACTTGAAAGGCCTTAGGAGTTGGCGATCCGGCCGTTGACCAAGTCGTCGTAATCCTTCGCGAGCTGGCGCGTCAGGTCGCCGACCTCGAAACTCCACGGGCCGACCGAGCCGACCGGAGTGACCTCGGCCGCGCTACCGGTCAGGAACATCTGCTCGAAGCCCTCCAGCTCCTCGGGCCAGATCGCTCGCTCGACCACTTCGACACCGCGCTTGCGGGCGAGGTCCATCACTGTCCTGCGGGTTATCCCGTCGAGGAAGCAATCGGGGGTCGGCGTGTGGATCGTGCCGTCCTTCACGAAGAAAGCGTTCGCTCCCGTCGCTTCCGCCACCTGACCGCGCCAATCGAACATCAAGGCGTCGTCGAAGCCGGTGTCTTCCGCATGTTTCCGCGACAGCATCGCGATCATGTACAGGCCGGCGGCCTTGGAATGCACCGGCGCGGTGTAGGGCGCCGGCCGCCGCCACGGTGCGATCGTCAGCCGGATTCCGTTCTTCGCCTTCTCGGGGGAGAAGTATTTGCCCCATTCCCAGGCCGCAATCGCCAGGTGCGGCTTGGTCCCGGTCGGCGATACGCCCATCCGCTCCGAGCCGAGCCAAGCAACCGGGCGCATGTAAGCGTCGACCAGCTCGTTCGCCTTGAGCACCTCGTTGCACGCAGCGTTGATCTCCTCGACGCTCCAAGGGATCTCGAAGCCCAACATCTGGGCGCTTCGATGCAGGCGCTCGCTATGCTCCTGAAGCTTGAAAACCTTGCCGTTATAGGCGCGCTGCCCCTCGAAAACCGACGAGGCATAGTGGAGAGCATGGGTGAGGACGTGCACCCCTGCCTCGCGCCACGGAACCAGCTTGCCGTCGAACCAGATGAAACCGTCGCGGTCGTGGTAAGTGTTCGGGTCTGCCATGGCAGACCGCCTACGTTAGCAGTCCGCGCCCGGCAAGTTGGGGGGAGGAAGAATGTCCGGGAGACTTCGCCTGCCCGCAACTCAGGCGACCTGCTCTCCGCGGGCTTCCGCGGCGAGTTCGGCGCCCCGGCGCCGCGCCGCCTCGATCGTGGCGCCGATCAGCTGGCGGAAGGCGCCCTCTCTGTCCAGCACCGCAAGTCCCGCCTGTGTGGTGCCCTTCGGGCTGGCCACGGTCCGGGCGACATCGTCCAGGCTCTCGCCTGTCGATGCCGCCAGCCAGGCGGTGCCGAACACCGTTTCGAGAGCGATCGTTGCTGCGAGCGCTTTGGGAAGCCCCTGCTTTTCGCCCGCGTCGGCGAGCGCGTCGATGAAGCGAGCGACATAGGCTGGGCCGGAGCCGGCGACCGATCCGATCGCACCGAAGGCGCTTTCCCCTTCCGTCCACATGGCGAAGCCGAGCGCCGCAAACAGGTCCGACAGCTGCTTGTGCAGGTCGTCGTCGAGGTCCTCCGGCGCATAAAGCGCGACGATCCCCCGGCGGACGGCAACGGGAAGGTTGGGCATCGCCCGCACGATGATAGCCTTGGGGAAGCGCGCCTTCAGGCTCTCCGCCTCTGCTCCCGCGAGGATTGAAACGACGACTGTTTTCGACGACAGCCAGGGAAGGAGCTGTGGCGCGATTTCATCGAGCTGCTGCGGCTTGAAGCCGAGCACGATCATCCGCGGCGCAGCGCCGGCTTCCTTTAGCGACGTGACCGTGCGGACGCCCTCGACCGTCTTGCCGCTGGGGCGGATTGCAACCGCGTTCGACAGATCGGCGCCTGCCGCCTGCCACCCCTTGACCATCGCCTGGCCCATGTTGCCGCAGCCGACGAACCAGGTCGGGGATGGAAATATCATCAGGCTTCTCCGTGCGTATCGATGAGTGCCGCGGCGATCGCTTCGCCGGGACTCTTGCCGCCCCACAGGACGAACTGGAACACCGGGTAGAAGCGCTCGCACTCCTCCAGCGCGGCCTCGGAAATGGCTTCCGCCTGTTCGAGGCTGAGACCTTCGCCGTCGCGGGTGTCGAGGACCGTCGAATGACGAAAGACGATCAGGCCCGAGCCCGACCACATTTCGAAATGGCCGAGCCAGAGCTGTTCGTTCATCAAACCGAGGGCCTCGTAGATCGTCTGGCGCTTCTCGGGCGCCACCTTGATGTCGGGAAAGGCGAGGAACTGGAGCACCTGATCCTCCGGGCGCCAGACTCCGCGAAGCTCATATTGCGCCCAGCTGCCTGTCGCCGAAGCGACGATCTCGCCGTCGCCCGAGCGCTCGCACGCCCAGCCGCGAGCCTCGAAATATTGTTCGAGGACCTCGATCGGAGCGCCGTCTTCGCGCTCGTCGCTGACGTCGGCCTCGGTCAGGATTTCGCTCCCGGCTTGCCCTTCGGAGCCGCCTTGGGCCTGGCCGTTGCGCCGGCTTTCGCTTCAAGCGCCGCGATCCGGGCCTTCAGCGCCTCATTCTCCTCGCGGGCAGCCGCAGCCATCGCCTTGACGGCCTCGAACTCGTCGCGTGAGACGAAATCCATCCCGCCCATCCACTCGCGAAACTTCTCGCGGGCCGATTCCTCGGCCTCGCGGCCCATTCCGGCCATGGTTCCGGCAAAGCCGTTCACCATCTTCACGAAATCGTCGAACAGCCGGTTTTCGGACTGCATCATCTGTCTCCCTACCCGAACAGCGAATCGGCGGCCGGGTTCAGCCTGTCGATCGCGGCGTTGAGAGCCGCCGCGAAGCACAACCACGCCAGATAGGGAAGCATCAGCGCGCCCGCTACCCGCCTGATCTGCCAAAATTGCCGTGCAGTCATGGCGGCAATCGCGGCCATGACGAAGATCGTCATCAGCGCCACCCGAACCCAGTGCGCGGCGAAGAAGAGCGGCGACCAGGCGAAGTTGAGCGCGAGCTGCACGAAAAAGAGCAACAAGGCCTTTCGCCGCGCGTCGGACGGCGGCTCCGCAAGGATGATCGCTAGCGCGATCCCCAGCAGCGCATAGAGGATGGGCCACACCAGTCCGAAGGCCCAGCCCGGGGGCATGAAGAACGGCTTGTCCAGCGAGTCGAACCAGCCGTTGCCGTAGCCGGAATTGGACAGCCAGCCGCTCAGTGAGCCGAGCAGCACGATCGCCGGCACGGTCACCAGCGCATATTTCCACCATTCGCGTTTTGCCGCGGCTTCAATCATTTTTGATCGCTCCAAGCAGGAATTCGACATTGCCCTCGGGCCCGGTGATGGGGCTTTGGGTGACGCCGACAACGCGCCATGCCTGCGAGGCGACCCAATCGGCCGCCGCGGCACAGACTCGCTCGTGAACGGCGGGATCGCGGACCACTCCGCCCTTCCCCACCTCGTCGCGCCCAGCCTCGAACTGGGGCTTCACGAGCGCCACCAGTTTTGCATCTTTGCGAGCAAGTTTCAGTGGCGATTCCAATACTTTGGAAAGTGATATGAAGCTGGCGTCGCAAGTCACGATGTCGACCGGTTCGGAAATGATGGAGCTGTCGAGATGCCGCGCATTGGTCTTTTCGTGGAGGATCACCCGCTCGTCCTGCCGAAGCTTCCACGCAAGCTGGTTGGTGCCGACATCGACCGCATAGACTTTCGCTGCACCGCGAGAGAGCAGCACGTCGGTAAAACCGCCGGTCGAGGACCCCACATCGAGCGCCACCGCTCCGGTGACGTCAAAGCCGAAATGGTCGAGCCCATGCGCCAGCTTGATCCCGCCCCGCGACACCCACGGATGGTCTTTGCCACGCACTTCGAGCGGCGCGTCGTCGGCGAGCATCTCTCCCGCCTTGGCCAGCTTGCGTTCTCCGGAAAACACCGCGCCGGCCATGATCAGCGCCTGCGCCCGCGAGCGGCTCTCCGCCAATCCGCGGCTTACCAGCAGCTGGTCGGCTCGAATCTTGGCTACGCCCGCACCTCTTCGACGCCGGCACTGTTGCTGCGGAGCGCCTTCAGCACCGTGTCGACGATCTGCGGGGCATTGAGGCCGGCTTCGTCATATTGCTTCTCGGGCTTGTCCTGGTCGATGAAGCGGTCGGGGAGTCGCATGGTGCGGATCTTGAGACCGCCATCCGTAAGACCTTCGTCACTTGCCATCGTCAGAACATGTGCTCCCAGCCCGCCGATCGAGGCTTCCTCGACCGTCACCGCGACTTCGTGGGTCGTGAGAAGCTTGCGGATCAGCGCCTCGTCGAGCGGCTTGGCGAAGCGCAGGTCGGCGACGGTGGTCGACAAGCCCTTCGCCTCGAGCTGGTCGGCGGCTTTCTCCGCTTCCTCAAGCCGAGTGCCGAGGGAGAGGATCGCGACCTTGCTGCCTTGGCGGACGATGCGGCCCTTGCCGATCTCCAGCGCCTTTGGAACTGCGGGAAGCGCGACACCCCTACCCTCGCCGCGCGGATAGCGGACCGCGATCGGGCCGCTGTCGTGCTCGGCCATCGTCTTGACCATGTTGGCGAGCTCTGCCTCGTCGGCCGCGGCCATCACCACGAAATTGGGCAAGGTGCACAGATATGCGAGGTCGAATGAGCCCGCGTGGGTCGCTCCGTCGGCTCCGACCAGCCCGGCGCGGTCCATTGCGAAGCGCACCGGCAGGTTCTGGATGGCGACGTCGTGAACGACCTGGTCGTAGGCACGCTGGAGGAAGGTCGAATAGATTGCGCAGAACGGGCGGTAGCCTTGCGCGGCAAGCCCGGCAGCGAAAGTCACCGCATGCTGCTCGGCGATCCCAACGTCGAAGGCACGATCCGGGTGGGCCGCTGCGAACTTGTCGACGCCCGTTCCGGACGGCATCGCGGCGGTGATGGCGACGATCTTGGGATCTGTTTCGGCGAGCTTCGCAAGCGTTTCGCCGAACACGTTCTGGTAGGAGGGCGGCCCGCCGCCTGGGCCCTTGTCCTGTTTACCCGAGACCACGTCGAACTTCACGACTCCGTGGTACTTGTCGGCCGCATTTTCTGCGGGCGCGTAGCCCTTGCCCTTCCTGGTGACGACATGGACCAGCATCGGTCCCTCTTCCGCGTCGCGCACATTCTCGAGCACTTCGACCAGCGCATTGACGTCGTGGCCGTCTACCGGGCCGACGTAATAGAAGCCGAGCTCGTCGAAGAGCGTCCCACCGGTGACCATGCCACGTGCATATTCCTCCATCCGCCTGGCGGCGACGTGGAGCGGCTCGGGCATCGCTCGCGCGAGCTTCTGGGCGATCCGGCGCGGCGCGAGGTACTTGCCCGAACTGACCAGACGAGCGAGCGCGTTGCGAAGAGAGCCAACGGGCGGCGCGATCGACATGTCATTGTCGTTAAGGATGACCACCAGGCGGTTGCCGGCCGCGGCAGCGTTGTTCATCGCCTCATAGGCCATTCCGGCGCTCATCGCTCCGTCACCGATCACCGCGATACCGTGGTGCGGGTCGTCGGACAGCTTGTTGGCGATCGCGAAGCCGAGCGCGGAGGAAATCGAGGTCGAGCTATGGGCGGCGCCGAACGGGTCGTATTCGCTCTCGCCGCGCTTGGTGAAACCGCTGAGGCCCCCGCCCTGGCGAAGCGTTCGGATCCGGTCGCGGCGGCCAGTGACGATCTTGTGCGGATAGGCCTGGTGGCCGACGTCCCACACCAATTTGTCGCGCGGCGTGTCGAACACATAATGGAGGGCGACCGTCAGCTCGACCACGCCGAGCCCCGCGCCGAGATGGCCGCCGGTGACGGAAACGGCCGAAATCACTTCCTGCCGAAGCTCGTCGGCAAGCTGCACCAGCTGGCTCTTGTCCAGCGCGCGTATGTCCTCCGGCAGCTTGACCTGGTCGAGGAGAGGGGTGTTCGGGCGGTCCGGCATGTTGGGCGCGGCCTTATCCCGAACCTGCGGGCGTGTCACCAATTCGGCGGCAATGATCGCACAAAGCCGCCGATTTCAGCAAATGCTCACGACTTGCTCAGCTTTTCGGGTCGTCGCAGTCCTCGCAAGTGCCGCGGACCTCGATGACCGGACGCTTCGCGGCGAACCCCGCGCTCGCCGCGGCGTCGCGGATTCCGCCGGAAACCTTGTCGTCGTCGATGTGCACGGCCTGCCCGCAATTGTCGCAGATCAGGAAGATGCAGTCGTGCAGGCAATCGGGATGCTGATTGGCGACATAGGCATTGGAGCTCTCGACTCGCCGGGCCAGGTTCGCGCCGACGAACAGGTCGAGAATCCGATAGACGCTGTTGGCGGCGATCCGGCGGTCCTGCGACTTCGAAACCGCCTCGGCGATATCATAGGCGCTGGCCGGCCGATCGAACGACGCCAGCGCATCGAAAACGGCGCCGCGCATATCGGTCCACTGCTCGCCCTTCGACTGCAGATGATCGCGAGCCGCCTTGCGCAGCGAGTCGCCTTCGTGGATCTGGTGGTCGTGTGCGGGCATGCGGTTCAAGATAGAGCCGCGCCGGGGCAGCGGCAAGCTTGGGAGGCTATTCCGCCGCGAGGAAGTTGAGGCGGTGCCCGAGGGCGAGCAAGCCGACGCCGAACATCGTGTACAGGGCCTCGGTCCCGTCGTGCGGAAGCTGCAGCGCGCCCGCCATGACTCCGAGCCCGAGCGCTCCGACCGCTATCGGCATCATGAACCCGTGCTCAAGCCCGCCGCGGCCAAGCGCAATGGCTCCCAGCACCATCGCCAACGTAAGGCCGACTTCGTGAATGATCGGCGCGCCAAGGAGCCCGCCGGCGCTCGCAAGCATGGCGAGGAGAACCGCGGTAGCAAGGCAATGGACGAGGCACAGGCCGGAAAGCCCGATAGCCAGCCGGTCCAGTCGCCCGGGTTGTGCAAGAATCGCAACCATCGCGGCGGGCATATAGGCGCCCTTTTCTTGCGATACAATATCACATGACGCAGAAAGCCCACTTGCCGGCCGTGCGAGCCCGCGGGCATAGGCCTGCTGCATGGCAAGACAGCAAATCCGCCCCGCCGGAGGACTCCGGGAAAGGCCGTTCGCAATCGCCAATTTGCTGTTGCTGACCGCGGGGCTGGTCTTTGCGATGGTTGTGATCGGCGGCATCACTCGGCTCACCGAAAGCGGCCTCTCGATCACCGAATGGAAGCCCGTGACCGGGACGATCCCGCCGCTCACGCACCAAGATTGGGTGCGCGCCTTCGATCTCTACAAGCAGACGCCGCAGTATCGCGAGGTTGCTGGGCCGAGCGGAATGGACCTCGCCGGTTTCAAGTTCATCTTTTTCTGGGAATGGTTGCACCGATTCCTCGGCAGGTTCGTCGGACTGGTCTTCTTCGCAGGTGTCGCCTGGTTCGCCTGGAAACGGGCAATTCCGAGAGGATTCATTTGGCGGCTCGTGGCCCTGTTCGTGCTCGGCGGCCTACAAGGCGCGGTCGGCTGGCTGATGGTAATGTCAGGGCTCGAGGGACGAACCGAGGTCAGCCCCTACCGCCTCGCGGCGCATTTATTGTTCGCGCTGTTCCTGTTTGCGGCACTGATCTGGACCGCTCTCGACCTGCGCTCGATCGGCAAGGACCGCGATGCAAAGCCCTCGCGCCTCACGGGATTCTCGGTGGTGGCGCTCACGATCCTCTTCGTTCAGCTGCTGCTCGGCGCCTGGGTAGCCGGCTTTCGCGCCGGCTATGTCTCCAACACATGGCCGCTGATGAACGATCATTTCATCCCCGAAGGTATCGACTGGTCGAACGGAATCGCCGCCGCCTTTACCCACGACCCATTCCTTCTCCACTTCCTCCATCGCTGGTGGGCATGGGTGCTCGTCGCTGTTCTGGTGGTCTTCGCGCGCAAGGTCCGCGCCGCCGGGCAGCGCCCTGTTTCGATCGCCATCCATTCGGCATTCGGTACCCAGATCATCCTTGGAATTGCGACCGTGATGAGCGGAATGGCAATTTGGGTCGCGGTTCTTCACCAGGCTGTCGGCGCGCTGGTCGTGGCCTCCACGGTCTGGGGCGCCCATGTCCTTGGCCGCCGGCCATGAGCATCGTTTCCGTCTACGCGGTATTTGCCGACCTCGGCGAGGCCGAGCGGATCGGTCGAACCGTGGTCGAAGAAAGACTAGCGGCCTGCATCAACATCCTCGGCGGGTGCCGGTCGATCTATCGCTGGGAAGGCGCGATCGAAACTGCCGACGAGGTTCCCGCGATCCTGAAGACGGACAGCTGCCGCGCAGACGCGCTGATCGAACGGATCGCCGCGCTTCACAGCTACGACACGCCCTGCATCACAGCCTGGCCGGTAGAGAAGGTGCTGCAGCGCTACGGCGACTGGGTCGAGGACAGCAGCGCGCGCGGCTCCTAAAGCGTCCGCCGCTCGAGCTGGAGGTAGGTCGGGTCGAATTCGCCGATCGCCTCAAGCGCGCGCTTGTCGAGGATCTTGATGAAGCGATTCTCGGTCTCGACAATCTGCCGCCGCCGCAGCTCCTGAAGCGTGCGGTTCACATGGACGACGGTCAAGCCCAGACACTGCGACAGTTCGCGCTGCGTCAGCGGGAATTCGAAACCGTTCTCGCGCGCCTTGCCGACGACGCCGAGGCGGACGTGAAGCTCGCAGAACAAGTGCGCCATACGCGAAATCGCCGACCGCTGCCCCAGCGACAACGCCGTCTCTCGCGTGATGGCGGCATCGACATTGGTCGATAGCCAATAGATTCGCGCCAGCCGCGGGTGCTGTTCCGTAAGATCCATCAGCCGCTCATGCGGCACCGTCGCAACCACGCATTCGCTGACCGCGACGAGATCATGGTCGAGGCGCTTCAGAGTGAAGCCGTGGAGATCGGCGAAGTCGCCGGTGAGGTGGATCTCAAGCACCTGGCGGTCCCCGTTGGCGACGTCCTTGGACCGGACGAGCCAGCCGTCCAGCAGGAGCATGCTGGAATTCAGGATGTCGCCCGCCCGGACCACGACGTCGTTAGGAGCAAGTCGCCGAGTGCTGGCGACGAGTCCGCGGACAACCTGTTCCTCCTCATGGCTGATCGCTGTCCGCAGCTTCAGCTTGTTGAGGTGAGCGGTAATCATGGCAGTCTCCTGCGGTACCCGGCAGTTCGCGCAAATGCCAGATTACGCTTCCGTCATGTTTTGCAAAAAAACCATGTTTCTAAAAGCCTAACTGTACCTTCTTGTAACCTGGGTGAATCCGATTCTCCTGCGCTTCGTCTATTTCCATCGCTCCAGGGGGAGGGTTCTCGCGTTGCCGGGGTACAGGCATTATCGGCTCGACGGAGCGGGGAAGATCAACAGGGCCGAATGGCTCGATGCGCCCAACGATGAAGAAGCGATCGCCCAGGTCCGCAAGCTCCGGCTCGGCGCGCCTTCGGAAATCTGGAACGGCAACCGCCTGGTGGCGCGGGTCGATGCCTCGTCAAAGCGTTCCCGGTAGTATTATACCCGTCATGAAAGTCCGGCATTTCCTTGACTTTCACGCCTTCGGCGGCAAATAGCGGCCCCCAGCGGCGACGCTTCCAGGCGTCGCCTTTCGCATTTCAACGAAAGGATCAACGCCATGAAGGCGCTGATGAAGACGACCCGGTCAGCAAAGCCGGCCGAGGTCGAGAAGAAATGGCACCTGATCGACGCTGATGGCCTGGTCGTCGGGCGAGTCGCGACCATCATCGCCAACATCCTGCGCGGCAAGCACAAGCCGAGCTACACCCCGCACGTCGATTGCGGCGACCATGTTGTCGTCATCAACGCCGACAAGGTGAAGTTCACCGGCCGCAAGCTCGACCAGAAAGTGTACTATAAGCACACCGGCTATCCGGGCGGGCTGAAGGAAGTCACGGCAGGCAAGGTGCTCGAGGGACGCTTCCCCGAGCGCGTTCTCGAAAAAGCGGTCGAGCGGATGATCCCGCGCGGCCCGCTCGGGCGCCAGCAGATGCGCGCCCTTCACCTCTACAACGGCACCGAGCATCCGCACGGCGGCCAGAATCCCGAAGTCCTCGACGTCGCGTCGATGAACCGCAAGAACAAGGTGGGCGCATAATGGCCGACAAGAAGTCCCTTTCCGATCTCGCCGAGCTGACCAAGGACGAAGCTCCGGCGCCGGCCCCCGAAGTCGAGGCTGAAGCTCCTGCCGAAGCCGCCCCGCCGCCCCCGGCGGAAGCGCCCGTTTACGAGCAGCAGCTCGACAAGTACGGTCGCGCCTACGCAACCGGCCGACGCAAGGACGCCATTGCCCGCGTGTGGCTGAAGCCCGGCTCCGGCAAGATCGTGGTCAACGGCCGCGAGCAGGAAGTGTATTTCGCCCGCCCCACCCTGCGCCTGGTGATCAACCAGCCGTTCGACATCGCCGACCGTCGTGGCCAGTATGACGTCGTCGCGACCGTCAAGGGCGGCGGTCTTTCCGGGCAGGCCGGCGCGGTCAAGCATGGCATCAGCCAGGCACTCACCCGCTATGAGCCGGCGCTTCGAAGCGTCGTCAAACAGGCCGGTTTCCTGACCCGCGACCCGCGCGTCGTCGAGCGCAAGAAGTACGGACGAGCCAAGGCCCGCCGAAGCTTCCAGTTCTCGAAGCGGTAAAGCACCAACGGAACGTCACGCGAAGGGCGGCTCGGGTGTCCGGGCCGCCCTTTTGCTATGTTGTCCCCTGATAGCGCTTGCGGATCTCCGCCGCCGAACCCCTGATCAGTTCGACGAGAGTCGCTTCGTCCACGTCCGCCAGCGACTTGATGTAGAGGCAGGCCTTCCCGGTTCTGTGCCTCCCGAGCCTTGCGAGCAGCTCATCGCTCCATTCCCCATGACAATAGAGGTATAGGACCAACTCCCTGGCGCGGGGAGAAAAGCCGACAACCGGGGCGTCGCCCTCGTGACCGCTCGCGTAGCGGTAATGATAGCTACCGAAGCCGATGATACTCGGTCCCCACAAGACCGGCGGCTCACCCGTTTCCCTTGCCATCAGTCGGCAGAGCGCTCTCGCATCCTCGCGGCGCTTCGGGTCCGGCACGCCGTCAAGAAAGCCCGGCACGTCCTGAGCAGTCGGCTTCGTCTTGTTTTCAGCCATTCGACCTAGCCCTTGAGCCTGGAGCGAACCTCGTCCGGCTCGAGCGGGAGCGCAAGCCGCTTGTGGCGGCTGGAGTGGCCGGCGACGATCTCCAGCTGCGAGCGTGGGAGCGACAGCGCCTTGGCAAGGAGGGTCACCACGGCCGCGTTCGCGGCCCCGTCGGCCGGCGCTTCTGCGACCCGGACCTCCAGCTCCTCGCGCCCGTCGCCGCTCGCCCTCCAGCCGCCAATACCCGGCTTCGATGAGCGTGGAGTCACCCTGATTGCGATATGGCCCATGGCTGAAGGAGCGGATAAGGGAGCGGCGTGCGCGACGACAAGAAGCATGTCGATACTCGGCTGGTGACCGGCGGTCGGCTCAAGCGCTGGACGGGCAAGCTCGTCAACGTCCCGGTCGATCGCGGCTCGACGGTCCTGTTCGACAGCGTCGCCGAGCTTCGCAGTGCGAAGCCGGGGATCGACAGCCACTATTACGGCCTTCATGGCTGGCCGACTCAGTGGGCGCTTGCTGAGGCGTTGACCGAGCTCGAGCCCGGCGCCGCGGGAACGGCTCTCGTCGAAACCGGGCTCGCGGCGGTCACGGCCGCGCTGATGGCCGTCCTCGAATGCGGCGATGAGTTGCTGATGGTCGACAGCGCCTATTGGCCGACCCGGCGCTTCTGCGACGATGTGCTGACCCGGTTGGGGATCGCCACCCGCTACTACGACCCGCTCGCGAGCGCCGACGAGCTGGAATCCCTGGCCGCGGACAACACTCGGGCGATCTTCCTCGAAAGCCCCGGGTCGCTCAGCTTCGAAGTGCAGGACGTTCCGGGAATCTGCGCGATGGCGAGGCGGCGCGGGATCGCCAGCGTGCTCGACAACACCTGGGCGACGCCCCTCCTCTTCCCGGCGATCGCCCACGGCGCCGACATCAGCATCCAGGCGCTGAGCAAATATGCCGGAGGCCATTCCGACCTCCTGCTGGGTTCGATCACCGCCAACGCCGACTGGTACGACCGGGTGCAGCGAACCGTGTTCGATCTGGGGCATGCGGCGGCTCCGGACGACAGCTGGCTTACCGCTCGCGGCCTCAGGACGCTCGCGGTTCGACTCAAGCGGCACGAGAAAAGCGGGCTGCAAGTTGCGCGCTGGCTGGATGAGCAGCCGCAGGTATCGCGAGTCCTCCACCCCGCCTTCGAAAACTGCCCGGGCCATGAATATTGGAAACGCGACTTCAGCGGCTCGTCAGGGCTGTTTTCGTTCGTCCTGAACGGAGGCGACTCAGCATCCCGCGATCGCCTGATCGACCGGCTAAAGCTGTTCGGAATCGGTTACAGCTGGGGCGGATTCGAAAGCCTCGCGGTTCCCGCCGAACCGGTCCGCACCGCCAGCAAGCTCGACTGGGCCGGCCCGGCGGTTCGGCTGCACATCGGCCTCGAATCGCCGGACGACCTGATCGCCGATCTCGCGGCCGCGCTCGAGAGTTACCCTGCCGCCTAGCGGGCGGCTGTCTTGGAATTTCGCATCAGAAGAAGCAACGGGAGGACGAGGAATGTCACCCACATCATCAGCTTGAAGTCGTCGAGATAGGCGATGAACAGCGCCTGCCGGGTGATCTCGGCGTTGATGTAAGCCGCGACCGCTGTCGCCTGGTTGCCGAACGCATGGAGCACGTTGGGGTCGAGCGTCGGGATCATGCTGTCGGTGATGTGGCTCGCCATGTCGGCATGAGCTACCTGGGCCATCCGCGCCAGCTGGACGCTGACGATCGAGATCCCGACCGAGCCACCGACGTTGCGGGCAAGATTGAGGAGGGAGGCGCCGGTGGTCCGGTGCCGCACCGACAAGGTGACGAAAGCAAGCGTCTGCAGGGGAACGAAGATGAGGCCGAGGCCAAGGCCCTGGACGACCCCGCTGACGATCACCGGCCGCGACGGCTGGTCGATCGCGAATCCAGTCATCATCCACAGCGACACGCCCATCAGGATTACTCCGATTCCAACGAGCACCCGGGAATCCACTTTGCCGACCAGCCGCCCCGCCAGGAGCATCGAGATCAAGGTCCCGACCCCTCGGGGCGCCGTGAGATACCCCGACTGCAGCACCGAATAGCCGTAAAGGTTCTGGAGCAGCGGCGGCAGCAAGGCGAGGCCGGCAAGGAGCAGCACGCCGGTAATCACCATGAAGACGAGCGACGTCGCGAAATTGCGGTCGCTGAAGATTTCCCGCTCGAACAACGGCTGCTTGGCGGTGACGGTGTGGACGACGAACATCCAGAAGGCGCCGACCGCCAGGCCCGCCTCGATTATGATCTCCCAACTGTCGAACCAATCCTTCTGATGGCCGCGGTCGAGGAACATCTGAAGCGCGGCCAACGCGATTGCGAGCATTGCAAAGCCGAACTTGTCGAACCGGCGCTTGTGCCTTTCGGTTGTCGGAAGGAACTGGAGCATCAGGAAAAAGCACAGGATTCCGACCGGCAAGTTGACGAGGAACACCCAGCGCCAGTTGTAGCTGTCGGTCAGCCAGCCGCCGAGCACCGGCCCAAGGATCGGGCC
>DATAKH010000032.1:0-11527 GCA_036261735.1 Sphingomicrobium sp. | reverse complement strand
ATTCCGCCGAAGCAATATCCGGCGGCGACGATCGAATCCCCCTCGGCCTCGTCGAGGCCACGCACCTGTTCGAGAATGGCAAGCAACCGCCGGCGTAGCGCCGCCCGGTCGCCTTTCAGCCGCGCCATTTCGCCGAACATCGTGTCGCGAGGAGCGTTGCGGAATTCCTTGCCGAACAGGTCTGCGACGAACGCATTGTAGCCGAGCTCGACGAGCTGCTTGCCGAAGCCGATCTCCAGGTCGGAAACGCCCATCACCGTCGGAATCAGGATCACGGTCGGCCGCGCGGCACCGTCGCGCCTGCCGACGAAGACACCTTCAAGCTGTTCGCCCTCGAACTCGAGTGGGACCGCAGTTTCCCTGCTCATGCCTTCTCCTTCGCCATTTCGGCCAGTTTCCGAACCGTGTTCATGTTGCGCCCGGTCCCGGCCTCGGCAGCAGGGATGCGCAGCCGCGACCGTCCGATACCGCGTTCGCCATATGCGACATAGACCTCGCGAGGACCAACCGCGATCCGCTCGTCGTCAGCCTTGTGACGGACAGTTTCCATCAGATCTTTCGGCGGCGGACCATCGAGAAAGAAGGCCTGCACCCGGTTTCCCGGCTCGCCGCCGAACGGGTTGGCGAGAACCGCCGCTTCCATTTCCTCCGCGGTGCGGAGCGCGACCCGTACCGCCTTGCCCATATGCGCCTGCAGCTCTGTTTCGAGCATTGTTCGAAGGCTGTCCTCGGGCTCGTCGCTGGTGAAAAGCAGGTTTCCGCTGGCGATATAGGTCCGCGCCGATCCTAGCCCGAGCCTATCGGCGATGGCCTTCAGGTCGGCCATCTTGAGGCTGCTTCGGCCGACCAGGTTCACGCCGCGCAGAAGCGCGACATAGGCCGTCATGCAGCGTCGAGGAGCCGCGACGCCTGCGCCCTCGCCTCCTCGGTGATCGACGCACCCGAAAGCATCCGCGCGATTTCCTCGCGCCGCTCGTCCGCCGACAGCCGCCGGACGATGGTGCGCGTCGCGCCGTTTTCGTGCGATTTCTCGATCCGGTAGTGGTGCGCCGCGCGGGCGGCCACTTGCGGCGAGTGAGTGACGACCAGCACCTGCGACTGCACCGACAATCGCGCCAGCCGTTCGCCGATCGCGCTTGCCACCGCGCCGCCGACGCCGCGGTCGATCTCGTCGAAGATCATCGTTGCCGCGCTCCCCGCTTCGGCGAGCGCCACTTTCAGGGCGAGTATGAAGCGCGAAAGTTCGCCGCCCGACGCGATTTTCGTCAGCGGTCCGAACGGAGCGCCTGGGTTGGTCGACACTTCGAACTCGATTCGGTCGGTGCCGGACGGCCCCGGCTCGGCAGCCGCAACCGCGGTCCGGAACCGCGCCGAGTCCAGCTTCAGCGGCGCAAGCTCCCCGGCAACCGCCGCATCAAGCTTGGCGGCGGCTTCATGCCTCCTGGTGCTCAACTCCACGGCCAGCTTCGAATAAGCCAGCCGTGCCTGCTCCAGCTGCGCGTCGAGCGCTTCGATCCGCTCTCCGCCGGCCTCGATTTCTGCAAGCTGCGCCCGCATCCTCGCGCCTAGCTCGGCCAGCGAATCGGGTTCGACCCGGTGTTTGCGGGCAAGCCCACGGATGTCGAACAGCCGGGCTTCGACTGCCTCTAGCCGCGCTGGGTCGTGGGCTAGGGAGTCCGCCGCGCGCGCGATCTTGTCTTCGGCATCGTGAGCCTCGATGAGCGCCCGGTCGAGCGCCGCCAGCGCCTCTGCGAGCGCGGGATGGTCCTCGGCCCCGCGTTCGATCCGCCTGGCGGCCTGGCGGAGCTGGGCAAGCGCTCCTTCGGAGCCGCCGAGAAGCTGGTCGAGCCCGTCCAGCGCTTCCCCGGCCTTGGCGCCGGCCTGGATCGCAGCGCGCTCCTCGGCGAGGCTCGTCTCTTCGCCGGCTTGCGGATCGAGCGTTTCGATTTCGCCAACGGCATGCGCCAGGTAATCGCGGTCGCGCTCGGCCTCGGCAGCCGCCGCGCGAGCCTGTGCAAGCGCCTGCTCGACCTCCGTCACTTGTCGCCAGGCGTCTTCAATCGGCTGCGTGTCGATTCTTGCGAATGCGTCGAGAAGTGCCCGGTGGCCGCGAGGATTGAGAAGCCCGCGGTCGTCGTGCTGGCCGTGGATTTCGACGACCAAAGCGGCAACGTCCCGGACAATTCCCGCAGGAACCGCCGAAGCAGCGACGAAGGCGCGGCTTCCGCCGTCGCTCTTTAGCGTCCGCCGCAGGAGCAGCGGCTCGCCGGGATCGCAGTCCAGGCCCTGGTTATTCAGTAGCTGGTGAGCCGGATGATCGGCCGGAAGCTCGACTTCGGCAGTCACCGACGCGCTCTCCTCGCCCTGCCTGACGAGCGCGCTGTCGGCGCGGGCGCCAAGCGCCAGGCCGAGGGCATCCAGAAGGATCGACTTGCCCGCTCCGGTCTCGCCGGTGAGCACTCCAAGTCCCGAATCGAACTCGATCTCGAGACGATCGATAAGGACAACGTTGCGGATTGCGAGCTGCCTCAACATCAGCGGCTCGCGGTGTTCATCCCTGCGGCTGCGGCTGCGGCGGCTGTGGCGAAGGCGAGTGCTTCTGGATCAGCTTGTACGCGCGTTCGTACCACTCGCTGCCGGGATAATTTGCGCCCAGGACGGCAGCGGCCTTGTGGGCCTCTTCCGGAATTCCGAGCGCGAGATAGGTTTCGACCATCCGCTCCAGCGCTTCGGGCGTATGGCTGGTGGTCTGGTAATCTTCGACGACCTTGCGGAACCGCAGATTGGCGGCAAGCCACTTGCCGGACCGTTCGTAGAAGCGGCCGATTTCCATTTCCTTGCCGGCGAGATGGTCGTTCAGCAGGTCCATCTTGAGGCGCGCGTCGGATGCGTAGCGGCTTTCCGGATAGCGGCGGATGAGCTCGCCGAACGCGTTGAGCGCCTGGGCGGTGCTGGCCTGGTCGCGAGTGACGTCCGTCACCTGCTGGTAATAGCTCATCGCCACCAGGTAATGCGCGTAAGGCGCGTCCTTGTTGCCGGGATGGATCGTCAGGAACCGCTGAGCCGACGCGATCGCCTCGTTATATTGCCTTGCTACATAATAACTGAAGGCGCTCATCAGCTGCGCCCGGCGGGCCCACATCGAATAAGGGTGCTGCCGCTCGACCTCGTCAAACAGCTTCGCTGCCTGGCGGTAATCGCCCTGGTCGAGTTTCTGCTTGGCGAGCGCGTAGAGGGTGTTCACGTCGCGGGCGATGTAACCGGTGTCGGCCGTGGTCTTGTTGCGCGCGCAACCGGACGCGGGAAGCAAGAGCGCGGCGGCAATCGCTACGGCCGCTATGCGGGTGATGTTCGACATTCAGTCCTCATTAGCGTCGGCTGTCAGGCAGGCAAGTCGAAGTGCGACGCGGATGACGAACCTGCGGTGAACGGCTCAGCTCGCCTGCGTTTCGGGAACGTCCGAACCATCCCCCCTGACGAAGCTGTCGGGCGTTACCCCCAGCCACACCAGGACCGGAGACGAGATATAGATCGAGGAATAGGTGCCGACGAAAATGCCGACGAAAATGGCGATCGTCAGCCCGAAGATAACGTCAGGCCCGAACAGCAGGAGCATGCCGAGAGCGAGAAGGATCGAGATCGACGTCACCATCGTCCGCGACAAAGTCTCGTTGAGCGAGAGATTGAGCAGCGGCACGATGGACATCTTCCGGAACTTCCGCAGGTTTTCGCGGATCCGGTCGTAAATCACGACCGTATCGTTCAGCGAGTAGCCGACGATTGTCAGGATCGCCGCGACGACGTTGAGGTCGAACTGGAGTTGCGTCAGCGAGAAGAATCCGAGCGTCATGGCCACGTCGTGGAACAGCGTTAGCAGCGCACCGACGCCGAACTGCCATTCGAACCGGAACCAGATGTAGATCGCGATTCCGAGCATCGCCAGGCCGATCGCCAGGGCGCCGTCGCGCGCAAGCTCCTCGCTGACCTTTCCGGAAACCGATTCGCCGGCATCGACTCGGGCGTTTGGATATTCGGTGAGGATCATGGTCCGCACCTTGGTGATTGCGCGGCTTGCGGCGGCCGGGCCGCCTTCCGGGGTGGGAAGCCGAATCTGGTAGGTTCGCGGACCCCCGACTTCCTGGATGTTCGAGTCGCCGAGCTGCAGGCGGCTCACGTTGGTGCGAAGCTGTTCGACATTGATCGGCTGTGCGAACGTCGCTCGAACCATCTGGCCGCCGACGAAATCGACGCCAAGATTGAGGCCCCGAACCCCGACGATCGCAATGCTGATGACCGTTACGACGATCGACAGCACGAGCGCGAAGTTGCGCCATCGCATGAAATCGATGTTGGTGGCGTCGGGAACGAGCTTCAGGAGACGCATCGGCTAATCCTCAGATGTGAAGCGTTCGCGGACGCGAGCGCTTGACCCACTGTGCGACCAGCATTCGGGTAAAATTGACCGCCGTGTACACCGAGGTGATGATTCCGATCATCAGGACGACCGCGAACCCGCGGACCGGACCCGATCCGAAATACCACATCAAAGCGGCGGCGATGACGTTGGTGATGTTGGCGTCGAAAATCGCGGTCGAGGCTTCCCGGTACCCGTGCTCGATCGAATCGATCACCTTTCGGCCGCGTCTCTGTTCCTCTCGGATTCGCTCGTTGATCAGCACGTTCGCATCGACGGCGGCACCGATCGTGAGCACGAAGCCGGCGATTCCCGGAAGCGTGAGCGCGGAGCCGAATATGGCTAGGCCGGCCAGGATCATGACCGCATTGGCGATAAGCGCGAGCGTGGCATAGACTCCGAAGCGGCCATAGGTAGCAAGCATGAAGGCGATCACCGCGAAGGTGGCGACGATGCTTGCGACGATGCCTTTTTGAATCGAATCCTTGCCGAGTTCGGCGCCCACGGTGCGCTCGTCGATCACGTTGAGCTTCACCGGGAGCTTGCCCGAAGCAAGCGAGATCGCGAGGTCGTTGGCTGTCTCGACCGTAAAGCCGCCGCTGATCTGCGCCCGGCCGCCGAGGATCGGCTCGTTGATGTTCGGAGCCGACAGGATCTTGTCGTCGAGAATGATAGCGAACGGCTTGCCGACATTCTCCTGGGTCGTCCGGCCGAAGCGGCGCGCCCCCGCGGCGTTGAAGGTGATATCGACCACCGGACGCCCGTCCTGGTCGAAGCCTTGCTTGGCGTCCGACAGTTGCTCTCCCGAGACCATCACCCGCCGCTTGACGGCCATGAAGCCGGAGCCGTCGGCCATTGGCAGCACCTGGCTTCCCGCAGGCGCCCGGCCCTGCTGGACCTGGGCGGGATCGGCGGTGAGGTCGACGAGCTTGAACTCGAGCCGGGCTGTCTGGCCGATGAGCTTCTTCAGCGCATCGGGATTCTCGACTCCGGGGACCTGGACCAGGATCCGCCGGTCCCCCTGGTTGATGACCGTGACCTCTTTAGTCCCCTGCGGGTCGATTCGCCGGCGGACGACGTCGCGTGCGACCGTCAACGCATCCTTAAGCGCCTGGCGAGAGCCGCCGCCGGTCGGGGTAAGGACGATCCGGTTGAGGTCGACGACCCCAACGTCCCAATCGCGGGTGCCGGTCAGCCCGACGGGCTGGGTCAGGGCGCGCATGCGCTCGACGGCGGCATCCACCTGGGCCGGATTGGTGACCGCGAAGGTCACTCGGCCCCCGCTGGTCGACACGGACGAAATCGCGATCGGCGGGTCGCCGCGCTGCATCTCGGTGCTGATCGTTTCTTCCATCGCCTCGAGGCGCTGCTTCGTCAGGTCCTGAGCGTCGGCCTCGAGCAGCAGCTGGCTGCCGCCGGCAAGGTCGAGGCCGAGGCTGATCCGGGCGCTCGGGAGCCACGATGGAAGGGTGTAGGACTTCGGAATCACGCTCGGCACGGCAAAGATGATGCCGAGGACGATTACTGCCCAGATCGAAAGCACCTTCCAGCGCGGGAAATCCAGCATGGCCGCGGATGCCTAGTCGTTGGCCGGCTTGGCGTTGGGTTTGACCACCTGCGCAAGCGTCGACTTAACGGCGCGAACCTTTACGCCTTGCGCAATCTCCACTTCCACCTCCGCGTCGGAAACCTTCGTGACCCGGCCCCGAAGCCCGCCGCCGGTGACGACTTCGTCGCCCTTCTTGACCGATGCGATTTCCGCCTGGTGTTCCTTCGCGCGCTTCTGCTGCGGACGGATCAGAAGGACGTAGAAGATGACGAAAATGAGAACCCAGGGAAGGATTCCGATCAACATCGCCGACATTCCGCCCGGCTGGCCGGCGCCGGCTGCTGCGGCGGTGAATTCGAAGAGGGAGAGGGTGGACATTCGCTAAGAGACTTCCTTGGCGGGATGGTCGGGGCGACTGGATTCGAACCAGCGACCTCCACACCCCCAGTGTGATGCGCTACCAGGCTGCGCTACGCCCCGACTGCCGTTGTTTCCGACGGCGAGGCGCATCTAGGCAGGGGCATGAGCGAACGCAAGCCGAAGCGAGTTCGATACAGGCGGCGCCGAACGAAGCCGACGCTCGTCGGGCGGCTGCTGACGGCGCTGCTCGCGATTCCCGCCGCATATATGGTCGCGGCGCTCGTCGGCTCATTCGTTCCGGTCAATAGCGGCTGGACCGAGCCCGAGCAGGGAATCACCGTCTATCTGGCCGACAACGGAATCCACACCGATATCATCATGCCCGCCTCCGCGCAGGGCCTCGATTGGGCGCCGCTGGTGCCGAGGAGGGATACCGCGGCGGGCCGGGCGAATGCCCGCTGGGTGGCGTTCGGTTCGGGCGAGGAGCAGGTCTATTTGGAGACTCCGACGTGGTGGGACATTAGCCCCGCGACGATCTGGGCGGCATTGACCGGCAGCCGCCGGGTCATGCACGTCGAATGGGTCAGCGACCCGGCCTATGCCGCTCGCGAGATCCGCCTCCGGCCGGACGAGTACCGGCGCCTGTGGGCCGCCGTCCGTTCCGACTTCGAGCTTGGGCGCGAGGGCCGTCCAATGCGCGTCGACCATCCCGGCTACGGCTGCTGCGATGCCTTTTACCGCGGCACCGGACGCTTCAACGCGCTGAAGACCTGCAACAGCTGGACGGCCGACAAGCTTCGAATCGCCGGCGTGAAGACCAGTCTGTGGCCGCCGTTCACTTCGGGCCTGCTATGGCGGTATCGGAAGGTCAGCGGCGGCTGAGGTCTGCTTCGATCCGGTCGAGGAAGGCCGCTGTCGACCAGTCCGCCGCGGTCATCTCGATGTCGGGGGTATAGAATTCGCCCGATCCGCGCGGGCGGTGCATCCACACCTTGTTCGGAATCACGATCATGCCTTCACCGGAGGGCAGCGCCGCTCGTCGCACTTCCATGTAGGTCGAATCGGCAGATGTCGGAGCGCCGATCAGCTTCACGTTCGAAAACAGTTTGAACGCGTCGATCGCATCGAGGCAGGCGCTCGCGCAACGACCCGGCGTGATGACGTAGACGGGAACGGTGAAGTCCGTCGGGGACAGCGGCCCGGCTGCCGGTTGAGAGTCCTTTTCCTCGCCCTCGACGTAAAATTTCTCACCGTTCGCAAGTGCGGCCTTCATGCCCGCACCGATCTCGTGAACTGCGTCGGCGACGTCAGCGTTGCCGTCCGCACGGAGGTTGTCCTCCATCTCCTTCATATATGCGGTGTTGCCTTCGCTTGCTCGCCACCAGATCCGCACTTCCTTGAGGAAATCGTCCAGGCGGTGGTCGACAATTTCCTTGCCCCAAAGCTTGCGGGCCGCTTCCCGGCTCCAGGTCGAAGAGCCTCCGTTGTTGTGGCGAAGATCGATGACGACTGCCCGTGCGGCCTTCAGCTCCGCCCTTTTTTCGCCAAGCGATTCGAATAGCGACCGATAGGCCTTCACCTCATCCGGATCCGGTCCGAAAGTCGGCATCCCGATAAGGAAGATTCCCTGCCTCGGTTGGCTAAGCCCGATCGCGGTGCGTTCGCCGTCGGTCGCTGAAGTCATCCATTTCGAATGGTCCGACGGGGCTGGGACCCAGGTCAACTCCAGGTCACGCACGTCGCCGGCGGGCGTGCGAAAGCGACAGCTACGCGGAGCGTCGTCGGTGTACCCCTCGAATGCCATGAACGCTTGCGGAGCACGCGACCACCACTGCCCGGCCTCCCTGGCCCGCAAAGCTCCCATCAGGCGGCGACTGACGAGCTCCGGCACCGGCGCCCCGCCACAAGAAAGGATTGCAGAGCCGCTCGGAACGGGCAAATCCGGCGCTGCGCGGTGGACAATCATCTGCTCTCCGCGCCACGCGGCAACGAAACCCGGCCAGAGCCGAGTCCGCGGCGCCTCCCCCTCGGGCGCCGGCGCGTAAACCTGGGCGTGCCCGTCGCCAAGCTCGCCAGTGAAACGTGCTAGCGCCCGCGAATAGCCCTCCCTGTCATGCGCCATTGCTGCCACGGCGAGCGCCGCGTCGCGAGCTTTCTTCAGCTGCTCGGGAAAACCCGGGTTGCCGGGATCGTGCATCCCCGGATGATTTTCAACGTATAGCTCATAGGCAGCCTCGACATCCTGGCGAGCGATGACTCCCCAGTCCTTGACCGGCGCCGCGGCAGTTGCGGGCTCTTGCGCAAGCGCTTCGACGGCCGGCAGCGCGGCAACCGCCGCAATGAAAATCGAGATTGTTCGACCGATGCTCACCCACCCACTCCCGCTCGTTACGCCCCGGTGACTGTCTATTCGCTAATTCCGCCGCGCCAAGAGGTGTTCAGAGCACGTAGCGGCTGAGGTCGGCGTTCCTGGCGATTCCGGCGAGCTGCCCGTCGACGAATGCCGAATCGATCGTCAGCGTCTCGCCCTTGCGGTCCTCGGCCTCGAAGCTGACGTCCTCGAGCAGTTTTTCCATGACCGTCTGAAGCCTTCGGGCGCCGATATTCTCGACCGAATCATTCACTTCCGCAGCGATTCGGGCCAGCGCGGCAATGCCGTCGTCGGCGAATTCGATGGTGACGTCCTCGGTGCCGAGCAGCGCCTTATACTGTTCGGTCAGGCTGGCCCTGGTCTGTGACAGGATGCGGACGAAGTCCTCCTCGGTCAGCGCCTTCAGTTCGACCCGGATCGGAAGACGGCCCTGGAGCTCGGGAAGCAGGTCGGCCGGCTTGGCGGTGTGGAAGGCGCCCGATGCGATGAACAGGATATGGTCCGTCTTGAGCGGGCCATATTTGGTCGCGACCGTGGTTCCCTCGATCAGCGGCAGCAGGTCACGCTGGACGCCTTCGCGGCTGACCGATCCGCCGCGGACGTCGCTGACCGCGATCTTGTCGATCTCGTCGAGGAAAACGATCCCGTTTGCTTCGGCGTCGGCCAATGCGACCCGGTTGATGTCGTCCGGGTCGACCCTTTTGTCGGCCTCTTCCTCGCTGAGCCGGGCGAAGGCGTCGGGAACTTTCAGCTTCCGCCGCTGCTTGGGCGGACCGCCCGTCATCTTCGCCATCATGTCGGACAGGTTGATCATGCTGACGCCGTTCTGACCGGGGATGTCGAAAGGCAGCGACGGCGCTTCGGAGACCTCGATCTCGACCTCGGCCTTGTCGAGGCTTCCGTCTTCGAACCTTGCCCTGAAGCTGTCGCGGGTGGCGGTGCTCGATCCCTTGCCGGTCAGCGCGTCTAGGAGCCGCTCCATCGCCGCGTCCTCGGCGCCCTTGCGGACCTTTTCGCGGCGCCGATCGCGCTCCAGCCGGACCGCTTCCTCGACAAGGTCGCGGGCGATCTGTTCGACGTCGCGGCCGACATAGCCGACCTCGGTGAACTTGGTCGCCTCGACCTTGACGAAGGGCGCATCGGCAAGCTTCGCCAGCCGCCGGCTGATCTCAGTCTTGCCGCAGACGGTGGGGCCGATCATCAGGATGTTCTTGGGCGTGACCTCGTCGCGAAGCTCGGGCGAGAGTTGCTGCCGGCGCCAGCGGTTGCGAAGCGCGACGGCGACCGCCTTCTTGGCATCGTCCTGGCCGACGATATGCTCGTCGAGCGCGGCGACGATCGCTTTGGGGGTCAGCTTGTCCTTGAGCAAATCGGGTGTCCCGGTGGTGGGGATTGGAGCCTGATAGTTCATCCGCCGCTAGATTGGAGGCGCCGGACCGCCGTTCAAGCAGTGCAGCGGAATTGCGAGAATACCTCGCGGTGTGCTTCGACGATTCGCGCAATCGCTTCCGGCTGCGTATCCGTCGACCATTCGTCGAGCTCGAAAGTGCCGCCGAGCAATATCCCGTCCGCCCGGGGAAACATGTAACCCCAGCGACCGCTCGCTGCATAATTCACTTCCGGTTGCGGAAGCAGGATTGCGAGCTGGCCGCGCGCCGGGCGAAGCTCCAAGTCGCCGAACAGGTCGCGGCTGCCAAGTCCCGTGCAATTGAACACGAGCGGTTCGGTGAGAGCCATGATGTCGGCGGGGGACGCAAAGTTGCGGAGTGCTACTTTTCCGCCGGCGACCCGGAAATCGCGAAGCAGCTGGCGAAGGTAGCGACCGGTCTCGACGTAGAGCGTGTCGTAGCGGAGCATGGTTTCGAAGGGGAACGGATGCTCGGCCTGCTCCAACAGGCGGTTGACCGGCGGGAAGGTCGGGAGGAGGGGGCGCTCCGTCCGCCGCGAATTTTCATAGGTCGGCAGCCAGCGAATGCCGTAATCGTCGCCAACCATCAGCTGGAACCGCCGCCAGCTGTAATCGAGAGCGCGAGTGAACTGCGCAAGGAACTCGGGGCTCGCCGATGAGCGCTCGAAGACGCGGTGCGGGAAGAATTGCCCGCCGGCGATGTTCGACGTCGTGTCGGGCGGCATTGCGGCTGCGTAGATCGTCACCGGAAAGCCCGCGTCCTGGACCAGCCGTGCGGTCGACAGCCCCATTACGCCGGAGCCAAGCACTGCGACCGGGCCGCTGTGCCCGGAGAGTCCGAGTTCGGTTGCGAGCTTCGAGCTTCCCCAGCTGAGCGTGATCCCGCCGCCCCCGTGGCCGTAATTGTGGACCAGCGCCTTGTCGCCGAGCTGCTCGCGGCGGACGACGAAACCGGAGGCGCGATAGGGACGAAGGCCGGCGACCGTGCGGATCAATCGGGCTGGATCGACATCCACCGACGGCAGCGGACTGCAACCGGCAACCGGAACCCGCGGCGACACGGTCGCGCAGGCGGACAGCAGCGTAGCCGATGCGGCGGCAACGAAGCGACGGCGGTCAAGGGTGACTGGCATCACCCCACCCTGCCGTTCGTGCCGGGCGAAGTCGAGACGTCGAGCGCCGGAGCCCTCGACTTCGCTCGGGACGAAGACGGTAGTTGTTCCGCCGTCGCTGCCGTCAGCCGGTCATTTCTGCGGAATGACGGGCGCGGTGAAGGCGCCGTTCGTCGGATTCCCGTCGAGCCGGTTCGTGCCGTATGTGTTGATGATCCCGTTGTTGGTAATCAATACGCCGGTGCCATTCGTCGTGATCGTCGAATTCGCCATCCGCACTCTCGTGTTCGACCCGTTCGCAGTCATCCCGGTG
>DATAKH010000021.1:0-3062 GCA_036261735.1 Sphingomicrobium sp. | reverse complement strand
GACGGCAAGACCAATAAGACCGCGCCGCCGATGTTCGCTCCTTTCAGGATGCGCGAGATGACGGTTGAGAACCGCGTCACGGTTTCGCCGATGGCCATGTATTCGGCGGTCGACGGCGTGCCGAACGACTTCCATTTCGTCCATTACGGCGAGCGCGCTCTAGGCGGCGCCGGGCTGCTGTTCACCGAGATGACCTGCGTGTCGCCGGAAGGGCGGATCAGTCCCGGCTGCACCGGCATGTGGAACGCCGATCACGTCGCCGCATGGAAGCGGATCGTCGATTTCGTCCATTCCAATTCCAAAGCGAAAATCTGCCTTCAGCTCGGCCACTCCGGGGCGAAGGGCTCCACTCGCGTCGGCTGGGAAGAGGACAATGCCCCGCTCGACGCGGGCAATTGGCCGGTGATGGCGGCGTCCGACGTGCCGTGGTCGAGCGCCAACCAGCTGCCCCGGCCGATGACCCGGGCCGACATGGACGCGGTGCGCGATCAGTTCGTCGCGGCGGTGAAGATGGGCATCGCGTGCGGCTTCGACATGGTCGAGCTCCACGCCGCCCACGGCTATCTGCTCTCAGGCTTCCTGACCCCGCTGCAGAACAAGCGGACCGACGAATATGGCGGCAGCCTCCAGAATCGCCTCCGCTATCCGCTCGAAGTGTTCCGCGCGATGCGCGAAGCCTGGCCGAACGAAAAGCCGATGTCGGTCCGCATTTCGGCGACCGACTGGGCGGGCGACCAGGGAATCACTCCGGACGAGGCCGTCGAGATCGGCGAGGCCTTCGCCCGCGAAGGCGCCGACCTGATCGACGTTTCGGCGGGCCAGACCTGGACCGGGGCGCAGCCGGTCTACGGCCGGATGTTCCAGACGCCCTTCTCCGACAAGCTCCGCAACGAGGCGAAGCTGGCGACGATGGCGGTGGGCAACATCTATGAGCCCGACCATGCCAATTCGATCCTCGCGGCGGGCCGGGCAGACCTCGTCGCGCTCGCCCGCCCGCACCTGATCGACCCGTTCTGGACCCTGCGCGCCGCAGCCGCGCTCGACTACCGCGACATCCACGTTCCGCCGCAGTACCTCAACGGCCAGGCGCAGCTCGCCCGCAATTTGAAGCGCGAGGCCGAAGCCGCCGCGGCCTTGCGCGTGTGAAGCCTGTCAGAGAGTGATCGGATCGAGGAAGGCGCCGCCGGCTTCGTGGCCGCATGCCCAGCGAATCTCGCACCGCACGGGCCGCGCTTCCGGCATCTGCAGCAGGATGGTCGAGCCGATCTCCAGCTCCGCGACCGAGCGCAGCCGGAAGCCGTGCTTCGACACGTCGATCAGCGTCACGTCGACGGTGCACCCGTCGGACTCGGTCACGACCGCCGCGCAATTGAGCGTCACCCGCCGCTCGCGGCCGGCGTTGATGCATCCCGAAAGATCGCTGTTCGCCTTCATCTTCTTCCCCCCTGCCGAACATCGGCAGCGGACGAGTCGAGCCGGCCGGCCATTCGCTCGGCGCAGATCGTCCTTCAGGGAGTCGCGTCCACTCGGCTCCGTCGGGTCGTCCGCCACCTCGTTAACGCGAGCGGGTTTACCGGCTCGGAAATGAAAAGGGTTGAAAACGCCTTTACCGAGTTTCGCTGGCTGGGCTGAATGCGGCCGAAGCAAAAGTGGCGGAGACGGAGGGATTCGAACCCTCGGTACGGGAATACCCCGTACGGCGGTTTAGCAAACCGCTGGTTTCAGCCACTCACCCACGTCTCCGCAGCGGCTTGGGAGCCGGGGGCTATATAGGGCGCTTTTCGCCGTATCAACCAACCGCTCGGGCGAAAGGGAACGGCAATCAGTGCGATCACCGTTCCGATTCGCCCGGCGAGGGCTCAGACGAAGAAGAAATGGTCGTGCCAAACGCCCGACAGATCAGTTGGGCTCGGGATGTCGCCATGGTCAACGACGCTGAAGTCGTCGCTGGTTAGAACCGTCCCTGCGGTCAACTGCGCGAACAGAACCTTCGCGCCACCCCCGCTACCGTCGGCATCGTAGAAGATCCTGCCGGTGGCCTGGTCATAGAGGATCCGGTCATCGGTATCCTGCGCCTTTGTGCCAAGGTGGAAAGCAGAAGCACTCAGCGCCCCTTCCGAAAGCGCGGAAAAGATCGACTGGTCGAGCACGATAGTATCTTCGCCGGAAACGAAGTCCTTGATCGTGTCGACGTTCGCCGAACCAAGCGTCGTGTCGAACAGGAAGGCGTCGGCCCCTGCACCGCCCTTGAGCACGTCGTTGCCCAGCCCGCCGGCGAGCAGGTCGGCCCCGGCGCCACCCGTCAAGTAGTTGCGTGTGCTGTTGCCGAGGATGAAATTGTCCGATTCGTTGCCTGTGCCATCGATCGAAGTGCTGCCAGTCAGCACCAGGTTCTCGATGTTGAGCTTGAGCGTGTAGATGGAGCTCGCATAGACGAGATCGATGCCGCCTGCCGCCTTTTCGACGACAACGTCGGCGCTGTTATCGACGTAATAAGTGTCGTTTCCGGCACCGCCGATCAGTCGGTCGGCTCCGGCTCCGCCGTCGATGACGTTATTCCCGCTATTGCCGGTAATGACGTTGGCCAGGCCGTTGCCCGTGCCATTGATCGAAGCCGTCCCCGTCAGCACGAGATTCTCGACGTTCGCGCCTAGCGTGTGGCTCAGGCTCGAGTTGACGGTGTCGATGCCCTCGTCGGCATTTTCGACGACCACGTCGCCCGCGTTGTCCACGACATACGTGTCGTTGCCGGCGGCGCCGATCATGGTGTCAGCGCCGACGCGTCCGTCCAGGACATTGTCGCCGCTATTGCCGGTGATGACATTGTCGAGGTTGCTGCCCGTGCCCCTGATCGAGTCTGTTCCGGTAAGCGTCAGGTTTTCGACATTCGCGCCGATCTTGTAGCTGACGCTCGAGTAGATGAGGTCGGCGCCTCCGTTGAGCTGCTCGAAGATCAGGTCGCCGACATCGTCGACGTAGTAGGTGTCGTTGCCGGAGCCTCCAGTCATCTGGTCGGCTCCGGCCAGGCCGTCCAGGACGTCGTTGCCGACGGTGCCGAACAG
>DATAKH010000012.1:0-5724 GCA_036261735.1 Sphingomicrobium sp. | reverse complement strand
GGGCGAGCCGAATCGGAGCGCATTGAGGTTGGCAACGGGCCGCGCGCCCATGGTGAAGACATCGCGAAGGATTCCGCCGACGCCCGTCGCCGCGCCTTGGTAGGGCTCGATGTATGACGGATGGTTGTGGCTCTCCATCTTGAAGATCGCCGCGTCGCCGTCGCCGATGTCGATCACTCCGGCGTTCTCGCCCGGCCCCTGGATCACCCACGGCGCCTCGGTCGGGAGCGTCTTCAGGTGAACGCGCGAGCTCTTGTACGAGCAATGCTCGGACCACATGACCGAGAAGATTCCGAGCTCGAGAAGGTTCGGCTCGCGGCCGAGCGCCTTAAGGATTCGGCTATATTCTTCGTCGTTGAGCCCGTGCTCGGCGACGATTTCGGGGGTGACTGCTGGGGCTTCGGCGACTTCCATGGCCGCGCCGATAGCTGGGGCAGGGGCACAAAAAAACCCCGGCCGTGAAGCCGGGGTTCTCAATTCGATCTTGTTGGGGCGCTCAGGCCTTGCAGGACTGGCCGTTGTAGGTGACGGTCGCGGCGTCCGGGCTGCCGGACAAGGGCATGCCCTCGCCGACCTGGACGGGCGTTCCGACGTCGGTCCGTTCAGTCCGGACGCGTGCGCTGCCATCGCTAAGCCAATCGACGTAAACGACGCTATTGTCCTTGCAGCGGTAGATCTTGCTGGCCGCAATCGACGGTGGGAGTGTCACCGGCTTGTCGGTGGCCGGAGCCTGGTTGGCGACATCGGCGTCGGGGCCGGCGACGATGGTGCCGTCATTGCCATTGTCGCAACCGGCTAGCGCGGCGGTTGCGAGGAGGGCGAGCAGAAGCGGGGTGCGAGTCATGGCGGCGCGATTGCGCAGCGCTACGGCCGTTCGTCAAGTGTGGAACTTGCATCTTGGCAAAGCCAGCCATAGCTTCCCCTCGTGCCTCACCGAGCCGGAACGACTGCGCAGCGGGTGCGTATCGGGCTGACCGGCCTTGCGTTTGCCTTCCTTCTCGTCCTGCTGGGCAGCATTGTCAGCCGCTCCGGCCAGGACGATCGCTCCTCGGCGATCGAAAATTCGACGACGAACTCGCCGAAGGAGCCGCTCGCCGAACTCGGCGTCGCTCCGGGCTCCGAGACGCAGGAAGAGCGGGCGGCGGAGAACAGGGCTCGCGGGAGTCAGTGACCGGGTATCGCTCCCGGCGGCGCTGGGTCGCCGCCGCACTGGGCGCATTGCTCATGGCCATTGCCGTTACGGCGGGGATCGCGTTCCGCAGCCATTCGAGCGGCTACGCTCCGCGCCCGCCCGGCGAGCGCCCCGCCTTGCTTCTGCTCACTAGCCTGCCGATCGTGTTTCCCGAGGAGTTCACGCTCGAAGGCGTCGGCTCGCCGGCGTTGACCGTTCTCCAAAGCCGTTACCGAGTGATTCCGATCAGCGTCGCGGACCGGCAGTCGCTCGATCAGCATCGGCTCCTGCTGATGGCCCAGCCGCGGGCGCAACCGGCCGAGGTGCTGGTCGAGCTCGACCAATGGGTTCGAAGCGGCGGCCGGGTGCTGCTGCTCGCCGACCCGGCGCTGCAATGGCCCAGCCAGCGGCCGCTCGGCGATGCCCTGAGGCCACCCCTTGCCTATGCGGACACAGGACTGCTCGGGCATTGGGGGCTGCGGTTAGATTCTTCCGACGACCTGGGGTCGACGGTGATCGAGGCTGCCGGCCACCGGATCAGCACCGCCGCGCCCGGCGAGCTCGTAGCGTCCGGCCGCGAGTGCACCGTCGACGAGGCGCGGCTGATCGCGAGATGCCGCATCGGGCTCGGCACCGCCACCGTCATCGCCGACGCTGATTTTCTCGACTCGGAACGGCTGGGAGCGGCCAACCTGGAGCTTCTTCTTGCCGAGCTGGACCGGCTCGAGAGGTGATTCGCCGCCCACAAACTTATCCACAGCCCAAGTAACATAGAACAGGACGAGAACAGACCGCGAAACTGAGGCAAAAAAGTCGCGAAAAACCGCCTAGCGGCATGAAATCCCTCAAAATGGCATCGAAACCCATTGTATCCCGTCAGATGCTGAGTTACCAACACCGGCTGTAGCGCGGGGCAAAACCCTCACTCTTGGAATCCGGCGCGGGACCGGCGGCGATACCGCTCACCCGCGAACGGGGAAGCTGTGCGCTACGCGAACGGGGAGTAGACGTGGCGTTAGAGCATCTGTTTCAGGGCAGCGCTCTCAACTCGGTGGACGCGAAGGGACGCGTCTCCGTGCCGGCCTTCCTGCGCTCGGTCATCGAACGGCGCGGTGACGCCCGCATGATCACGCTCGCAAAGCACGAAGCCTTTCCCTGCCTCAGCGCCTACGATCCCGCCTACGCGGCGCTCAAGCACAGCAAGCTCGAACGGCTTCTCGAGAAGGAAGAGACCAACCCCGACTCGCAGCTCGACTACGAACAGCGCAACCTGATGGCCTTCGCCGCCACCGAAGAGGTTCCCTACGACAGTTCCGGCCGGATCGTCCTCCCGCCCATGATGCGCCGAAAAGGCGACATTGCTGATTTCGCGCTGTTCCTCGGCGCCGGCGAGACCTTCCAGATCTGGAACCCGAAGCTGCTGCTGGCGGAACCGCGCATTCCCGACGACATGAAGGATATCGCCCGGTTCCGGCTTGAGGAGCGGGGGCTCAAGCTTTGACCGCCCGCGCCGACCATACGCCAGTGCTCGTCGACGAAGTCATCGACGCGCTCGCCCTCCAGCCCGGCGACACTGCTGTCGACGGCACCTTTGGTGCGGGTGGCTACACCCGCGCAATGCTCGCGGTGGGGGTGGGACGGGTGATCGGTTTCGACCGCGATCCGGATGCGATCGCGGAAGGCCGGTCACTCGTCCCTGACCCGCGCCTCACGCTCGTCCAGGAGCGCTTCAGCCAGATGGACCGGGTCCTCGCCGAGCGCGGGATCGGACCCGTCGACGCTATCGCTCTGGATATCGGGGTCAGCTCGATGCAGATCGACCGGCCGGAGCGGGGCTTTGCCTTCTCGGCCGACGGGCCGCTCGACATGCGAATGGACCAAAGCGGGCCGACCGCGGCGGAGTTCCTCAACCAAGCCGACGAAGCAGAAATCGCCCGCGTGCTTCGCGAATACGGCGAGGAGCCCCGCGCGCGGACCATCGCCCGGGCGATCGTCGCCGCCCGGCCGATCGACCGGACCGGCGAACTTGCAGCTATCGTCCGCCGCGCACTGGGATATCGCACCGGCCAGAAGAGCGACCCCGCGACCCGTACGTTCCAGGCGATTCGAATTCACCTCAATGCCGAGCTCGACGAGCTCGAAGACGGTTTGGTGGCGGCCGAACGGGCGCTCCGTCCCGGTGGGCGGCTCGCGGTCGTCACCTTCCATTCCCTCGAAGACCGGATCGTCAAACGCTTCTTCCGCGAACGAAGCGGAGCAACCCCGGCCGGTTCGCGCCACCGACCCGTCCTAGCCGACCCGAACGAGCCCACGTTCGAGCGGGTCGCAAAGCCGGTTTCCCCGTCGGAGCGCGAACTGGCCGGCAACCCTCGCTCGCGTTCGGCGCGGCTGAGAAGCGCGGTCCGAACGCCGGCCCCGAGCCGCTTGACGACAGGAGAGCGCAAATGAGTGTCCGCAGCTTCCATTCGGTGTTCATGGCGACGGCCGTGGCTGGAGCCGCACTCGGGTGCTACCTCGTTTCCCTTCGGGTGGCATCCGAGCGCGCGGCGCTTCAGGAAGTCGAAAGCCAGATCTTCGCTGCCCAGTCCGACATCCGACTGCTTCAGACGGAAATTGGCACCCGCGCCAGGCTCAGCCAGCTCGAACGGTGGAACGCCCGCGCTCTCGCACTTTCGGCGCCGAGCGCCGGCCAGATCCTCGCCGACAAGTTCCAGCTGGCGAGGCTGGTTGCGCCGCAGCGCAAGCTCGACATCGAAGCGCCGGTGGTCCTGGCATCCGCACCGGCGCCGCAGCCGGCGCCGCAGCTTGGCACCGATTCGGACTCGGATCCCGCTCCGGTCGCGACGCTCCTTCATGAAGCCAGCTATCAGGTGCCGGATCGGAAGCCGGTTTCCGCCCTACGGGAAACGCCGCCCAAGCCTGCCGCTTCCAAAGCGGTGAAGCCGGCCACGAGCGATGAAGTCGCTTCCGCTGCGAAGCCTACGGTGTCGAAGAAGCCGGCCGCGGCCCAGAAGAGCGCTTCCACTCCGCCGGCCGCGGCGAAGAAGCCGGTACGAACCGCAAGCGTCGACCCGCTGGCGCCGCTTCCGGCCGGTCAGTCCACGACCGAGGCATCGCGCACGAACAGATGAACGCCCCGACCGCAGCCCTCGTCGCCCCGCGCCCCGAGCGGCTTCGGCTTGTCGGCCAGCGTCGCCAGACGCTGTCGACCATGCACCAGCGGCTGATGCTGGCGATGCTCGTCTTTGCCGGGGTGATCGGCCTTATCTCCGTCCGGATCGTCTACCTGGCGGCGTTCGGCGACCACGCCGGAAGCCGTCCCGGAGTCGCGGCGCTCGTCCCGGATCGCGGCGACATCGTCGACCGCGACGGGCAACCGCTCGCCCGGACTATCGACGCGTGGAGCATCGGCCTCCATCCCGGAAAGGTGATCGGCGACAAGGCGCAGCTCGCGCGCAAGCTCGCGACACTGATGCCGGAGCGAAGCGAAGGCGATTATCTGTCGATGCTCCAATCGGGAAAGACATTCTTCTACCTTCGCCGCCGCGCCTCGCCCGACGTCGTCGAGGCGGTCAACGCGCTCGGCGAGCCCGGAATCGCGCTCGACCGCGAGCCGGAGCGGTTGTACCCGCAAACCAGCCTCGCCGCGCACGTGATCGGCTTCACCAATCTCGACGGCCACGGAGCATCCGGCGCCGAGCTCGCTTTCGACGAGCGACTGTCGGACCCGGCAACGCGCGGCGAACCGGTGCAGCTGTCGATTTCGATGACGGTTCAGCAGGCGCTCGAGCACGAGCTTCTCGAGGCGAAGACCCATTTCTCGGCGATCGGAGCGGCCGGAATCATCATGGACGTCCACACCGGCGAGATCCTTGCGATGACGTCCCTTCCGGCGATGAACCCCAACGCTCCCGGCAAGGTGACTCCCGACCAGATGTTCAACCGGGCGACGCTCGGCGTTTACGAGCTCGGCTCGACATTCAAGCCGTTCACGCTGGCGATGGCGATGGATTCCGGCGTGGTGAACTCGCCCGGACAGACCTACAATTGCCCCAAGGTCCTTCCCGCCTACGGCCACCTCGTCCACGACACGCATCCGTTCGGCCGCACCTGCACGGTCGCCGAGATCATGATGGAGAGCTCCAACATCGGAATGGCGCAAATGGCGGAGCAGGTCGGGACTGCGAGGCAGAAGGCGTTCCTCAAGCGTATGGGCTTCCTCGACAGGCTGGAGGTCGAGCTTCCCGAGCGGGGCCGAACCCTCACCCCCGGCTCCCGCTGGGGCCCCTTCGAGACGATGACCGTCGGCTTCGGCCATGGCATCGCTGTCGCCCCGCTGCAGCTGGCAATGGGATATGCGACCTTGTTCAACGGCGGAATATATCGTCCGCCGACGATCCTGAAGGTCGGCGCGGGCAATCCGCTGCCGAAGGGCAGGCGCGTGTTCACGGCTGACACGAGTTACCGGATGCGCTCGCTGCTGCGGCTGGTGGTGACGGAAGGAACCGGCAAGAAGGCGAACGCGCCGGGCTACCGGGTGGGCGGCAAGACCG
>DATAKH010000003.1:0-1544 GCA_036261735.1 Sphingomicrobium sp. | reverse complement strand
GCGTGGCGACATAATAAGCGCTCCAGGCCATGAAGAAGAACAGCCATACGACGAGCGCATCGGCGGCGATCCGGAATTGCAGATAAGGGTCGAGCTTGCCGACCCGTGGCCAGGTGACGGTAATCGGCGGCGCGTTATCGCGCTCGATGTGGGTTGCGTTGCCGACGTCGGTTACTCGGTAGCCTTCCGCCGAAACGAAGCGGACCTCGTCCTGCGGCCGGTCCTGGTAGCGGTCCGCCGCGATCAGGATTCCTGCCATTGCACCAGCGGCGACGATCGAAGCGAGCGCCGCCACCGTAGCCCGACGCCTAAGGCCTGCCTGCATCGCCAGCAGCCGGATCGCCGCATAAATGGCGAACGTGAGCAGGATGCCCGCAACGATCGTCAGCACCTTGTTTTCGAGAACCGTTCCCGGATCCGGGCCGAGGAAGGCACGGACAACGACCGTCAGCGCATAGAAAAGCCAGAAGCCGAGGATGGACTTCACGGCCAGCGGCCAGTCGGCAAAGACCTTCTCGCGAAGCGGATGCTGGATCGGTTTCATCGCCTCTCTTCTACGCGCTGTCCGCCTGCGCGGCCATTGGCGCGGCGCGTGTTCGCAGAAAGCGCCGAGCCGCCGGTCGAAAGCGCCGGGGCCCGGAACGCCCGTTCGAGTCCCGTCGTTCTGGTGTCGAATTAAAATGCCGGAGCAAGAGCAGTGAACGAAGACAGGCAAAAGAAGAGTCGGACGCCGCCAGCGATCCAGTCGCGCGATCCGGAGTCCGAGATCGAAGAGAGGCTGAAGGACAATCCCGACAATTGCGACGCCAAGGTCGATCTCGGGAGCGACGAGTCCATGGATGCGTCGGACCCGCCGTCGGTCGTTCAGCCGGAGCACAACGAGCCGGTTCCGTCATCGAGCTTCGAAGACGACGACGGCGAGTCGAGGCCGTAACGCACCCGTTCCGACAGCGTTGCCGATAATCAACACCTTACGGCCGTTGCGGCGGTCCGTGAGATATTAACATTGCGCACCGGTCGCCCCTCTGATTCAATGCTGAACGGGGGTGGGACACGTGGTTAAGCAATACGCAACTATAAAAACCGCATGATCTCGCTTGGGCAAAAGGAGTCGGGATCATGATTACGAGGACCAGCCAGCCAGCAAACGGCGCGTTGCTGATCTCGGAAATGAAGGAATTTGCGGGGTTTTCGAAGGCCACGCAGCGCTACATCCGCCGCTCGCTCGACGTCGCCTACGGCCGTCGTGATGCGATCGACTGCTGGGCCCGCGACGAAGGCGAAGCCGCCTCGATCCGTGCCCAGACCCGACTCTATAAGCAGATCGATCACCTGCGCATGCAGGTCCCCGACGACAGCGGCCTCGACATGATCGAGCCCTTCATGGGCATGCTGATCACCCTTGCCGCGTTCGATCTCGGCCAGGACCGGCTGCCCAATTTCGCCGCTTTCCGCTTTCTCTACGAGCGCCTGGTCGGCGCCGCCTCGCGCCCGTGGCTTCCGGCGGCCTTCTGCTCGGCTGCCGCGCTTCCGCACCTTCACCC
>DATAKH010000267.1:0-8769 GCA_036261735.1 Sphingomicrobium sp. | reverse complement strand
CCTGCCCCCGATCACGGACGTCCTTTCCGAATATGAATTCCTCGATCCGGAAGACCGTTACCGGCTGCTGATCGAGCTCGGCCGCAAGCTCGAGCCGATGCCCGACGCTCTCAAGACCGACGCGACGAAGGTGCGCGGCTGTTCGGCCGACGTCTGGGTCTATCCGACCACGACCGACGATGGCCGGCTGCACTTCCTTGCGGACAGCAACGCAGCGATCACCAAGGGCATTGTCGCGCTGGTGCTTTCGGCAATCCAGGACAAGCCCGCGAAGGAGGTCGCCCACACCGACATCACCGCCGAGCTCGCCCCGTTCGAACTGTCGCGGCACCTGAGCGCCAACCGGACCCAGGGTGTCCCCAACATGATCGCGCTGGTCCACGAAACCGCGAAGCGGCTGGCCTGATGAGCGATACTGCAAAGGGTTTCGACCCGCACGGATTCTTCGAGGTCGCTCGGAAAATCGGCCACGGGCGAGCGCTCGGCCTCGAATTCCGTGCTTCGGGAGACAATTGGGCGGAACTGGCGCTCCCCTGGCGCGAGGAGTTGGTGGGCGTGCCGGAGACCGGGATCCTCGCTTCGGGCGCAATCGTCAGCCTGGTCGACACCGCGAGCGGCACATCCGTATGGGTGACACTCGACCGGTTCGTGCCGATCGTGACTGTCGACCTTAGGCTCGACTACCTACGGCCGGCGGTGAGGGGGGAGACGATCGTCACGCGTTGCGAGTGCGTGAAGCTCACTCGGCGGATCGCCTTCGTCCGTGGAGTTGCGCATGGCGGAGAGGACGAGCGCCCGATCGCTCTAAGCGCCGCCACCTTCATGCTCAATCGGTAGCGCCCAGCTCCAACTACGCCGTGCTCAGACGTTCCCCTGAACGTCCTGCGCCCGGCGTTCCTCGGCCTTCTTCAACACGTCGTAAGCGGCCTGGATCTCGCGAAAGCGTGCCTCGGCCTCTTTGTCGCCCTGCTTGAGGTCGGGATGGTGCTGCTTGGCAAGCTGGCGGTACGCGGTCCTGATCGTCTTGAAATCGGCGTCGGAATCCACTTCGAGAACGGAAAGCGCCCGCATTTCGTCGCGGCTTCGGGTTTCGTCGCCGGGCCCCGCCCACTGCCAGTGAGCCGAGCTCCGGAACCCGCTCGCGCCATTCGCCTCCTCGGCGGCGCGCCTGGCGGCCTCTTCGGGGCTGAGGCCTGCGAAATAATTCCAGTTCTTGTTGTACTCGGCGGCGTGCGCCTCGCAGAAATACCAGCGTTCGGGGCTGTTGGGAGCCTTTGGCGCGGGTCGGTCGCCGACATTGTCGCAGCCGACGCGGTCGCACAGGCGAACGCGCGCCGCGCTCCGGCCGGCCTTTCCGTAGGACCGCCAGCGGGGGAATCCCCAATCGTCGGAGCGCTTCTGCTTCGCCATGTCATCCAAAGTTAGTGGCGCAGCGGGTGCAGCGCCAGTGAAGTCTAGTGCCAGAGGGCCTGTAAGCCGGGTTCTGTCCAGCGCATTGCTACGCCTGTGCGGCCATTCGTCTAGCCCTGCACTTGCGCGCAGGATCAAGCGACCAACCCGGGCGGCGAGCCGGAACAAGCCCATATGCCTCCCCTATTCGGTCTTGCACCCGGTGGGGTTTACCGTGCCGCCCCTGTTGCCAGTGACGCGGTGCGCTCTTGCCGCACCCTTTCGACCTTACCCGTCCGAAGGCGGGCGGAATCCTTTCTGTGGCACTATCCCTCGGAGGCGGACCCCCGGCCGGGCGTTACCCGGCACCGTTGTTTCCGTGGAGCCCGGACTTTCCTCGCCGGGAACAAGTCCCCGCCGCGGCCGCCCGGCCCTCTGGCGCTCTCAATATGGGTTACTGCGGTCTCGGCAACAATAGCGACAGCAGTTTCGCCCGGCATTCGCCGTCGATGATCCCGTCGATGCGGTCGGGTCGGAAACGCCGCTGGAAGGCGATCACCGCCTTTTTGGCCTCGGTCACGTCATAGCCGAAGCGCTCCAGCGCCAGCAGGAAGCCAGCGTCGGTCCAGAACGGGTCGACCAGCTCGCGCGTCGGGCTCGGTAGCGCCAGCCTTCGCTTTGCAAGCGCGTCCCACGGAAACAGCTCGCCGGGGTCCTCCTTGCGCGCGGGTGCGACGTCGGAGTGGCCGACGACATTGCCTCGGCTGATCCCGTGCCTCTCTTTGATCGAGGCGATCAGCGGGATGACGGCGGCGATCTGCTCATCAGGGAACGGACGGTAGCCGAATTCGTGGCCGGGATTGACGATCTCGATCCCCACGCTCGCGGAATTGACGTCGGTCACCCCCCGCCAGCGCGACTTGCCCGCGTGCCAGGCGCGCTTCGACTCTTCGACCAACTGATAGGTCGTGCCGTCCTCGTCGACGAAATAATGAGCCGATACGCCGGCGTCCGGCGAGGTCAGCCGGTCGAGGGCGCTGCCGGCATCCGGCATTCCCGTATAATGGAGCACGATCATCGAGATCGGCAGCGCGCGCTCGTCGAAATTTGGCGAAGGCCGCTCGATGAAAGCCATTGCCGGAAAGGCGCACGACTGCGCCGTCCGGTCAAGCCTTGGCGGCCACCCTGCGGTCGCCGCTGCGCTTCTCGACGACCGCGCCGCCGTCGGTCCGGCGATAGAGGCCCCGCGCCTCGACGTCGGCCGCGAACCTTTTGGTCTGGCCAATCACGGTTTCGCCGGCACCGAGCATTAGCCACCCGTCTGGCGCGATGGCCGCGGCGAGCCGCTCGAACGCAAGAGTCCGCTTTTCGGCGGTCAGGTAAAGGAGCACGTTGCGGCACAGCACGATGTCGAACTCGCCCGGGTGAGGCGGCACTTCCAGCAGGTTGTGGACCTGGAATCGTACCGGCTTGCGCAGGCTTTCGACCGCCCGCCAGCCGTCTCCCGATTCTTCGAACCAGCGGATGGTCTGATTGATTCCAAGGCCGCGCTGGACCTCGAACTGGGTGTAGGTTCCGCTGCGGGCGCGATCGACGACAGCCGACGACACGTCGGTTCCCAGAATGTCGATCGACCAGCCCGTCCACTGCTCCGGATTTTCGGCGAACAGCATCGCCAGCGAATAGGCCTCCTGCCCGGTGGAACAGCCGGCCGACCAGATCCGAATGCGGCGGCTGGAATGCCGCTTCTTTGCGAGCTCCGGAAGCGCGTGGCGGGCGATCAGGTCGAACGGCGAGCGGTCGCGGAAGAAATAGGTTTCGTTGTTCAAAAGTGCCTCGACCACCTGGTTTGAAAGCCCCGGCTCCTTGCCCATCACGAGGATGGTGATGAGCTCGTCGAGCGTGGAGATGCCGCGTTCGCGAAGCAGCGCGGAGACCGCCGTTTCGATCCGCCAGCGGCGGTTCATGGTCAGTTGCTGGCCGGTCCGCGCCTCGAGAAGCCCCGCGAGGATCCGGCTCGAGCTGTCGCTTACTTGCACGGCAGCTCTCCGCTCCGGGATGCAATCCGCCGGGCGATCTTGTCCGGCGGCATTACGGCGCAGGCCAGGCCCGCCTCGATGACGGCGCGCGGCATTCCCCAGACCGCGCAACTGGCTTCGTCCTGCGCCAGGACCGAGCCGCCGCAGGCGACCAGCCGGCCGGCGCCCTGGACGCCGTCCCTGCCCATGCCGGTAAGAATCACGCCGACGGCCGACGCGCCGAATTCGGTGCCCGCCGAAGCGAACATCGGGTCGACGGAAGGAAGGCACCCGCTCGGTGAGCGCTCGCGGACCAGCCTGACGGCGTGACCGCGGCCGTCCGGTTCGATCGTCAAATGGGCATCGCCGGGAGCGACGATGATTCGATCGGCGGCGAGCTTCATCCCGTCTTCGCCGACGAGCGCCTCGCGACGGGCGGCAATGCCGAGCTGCCGAGCGAAGACGCTCATGAACGGCGACGGGAGGTGCTGGGTGACGAGGATCGGCACTCCAAGCCTGGGCGGAAGCGCCTTGAACAGCGAAGCAATCGCATGGATTCCGCCGGTCGACGACCCGATCGCGAGCAACCCGATCGGATCGGCCGGCATCGCCCGAAGGGGTCCGAAGCCCTGCAGCCGGATAGGCTCGGAAAGCGGCGCTTGCTCGTCGGCAAAGCCGATCGCCTTCAGCTTCGCCAAAAGGACCTCGGCGAAGCGGCCGTTGAAGCGGCCGGTGCCGGGCTTTGGCATGGCGTCTGTCGCTCCCAGTGCAAGGGCCGCGATCGTCTGTTCCTTGCCCTCGTCAGCGAGCGACGAGACGATCATCACACGAGCGCCGTCCGCTGCCTTCAGGATTTCCGGGATCATCCGGAGCCCGCCCGCGCCCGGCATTTCGAGATCGAGCAGGACAATATCGACGCTGACGATCCGAAGCGCGTCGATCGCGTCCTCGGCGGTTCCGGCAACTGCAGCGAGTTCGAAACTATCGTCGCTTTCGACGATCCGTGAGAGCACCGCCCGGGCAACCATCGAATCGTCGACGATCATCAGCCGAATTCGCCGCCTCTGCGGCGGGCCGGCATTATGGCGATCCCGCGATCTTGCGAGCGCCTGCTCCACGACCCGCGCTCTTACGCGACGCCGACGAGCTGAAGCTTGACGTGCAGCGTCTCTCGATCGAACGGCTTCATCACATATTCGTCGGCACCGGCTTCAAGAGCAGCGCGAATGTGCGCCATGTCGTTCTCGGTGGTGCAGAACACGACCTTCGGCTGGTCCTCGTGACCGCGCTGGCGAAGCATCCGCAGGAATTCCATCCCGCTCATCACCGGCATGTTCCAGTCGAGAAGGACGACGTCGGGCATCTTCTCCTCGCAGCGGGTCAGGGCCTCCTGCCCGTCGCCGGCTTCCTCGACCTCGAACTCGAGGGTTTCGAGGATATGGCGGGCGACCTTGCGGATCACCTTGGAGTCATCGACGATCAAACAGCTTTTCATGGCTTCAAGCTTCCCCGCTGGATTGCTGGGTCATATACTCACGAACGGTAACCAAGGGCTTAAGCCGCTCTCGCCTCGGAGCCGGAAATCAGCGCCGCGACATCCACGAGCAGCAACGGCCCGACCTCCGTTTCGACCATTCCCTTCGAAACCCGCTCCCAGCCGGGCCCCATCGCCGCTCGGACCGGCGAGGGTTCGCTGGCTGCTTCGATGACGTCCTCGACGACGTCGACGATCAGCGCATAATGATGCCCGTCGATCTCGACGACGGCCGCCTCGCGGATGCCGTCGGACGTGTCGGACGTCCCAAGCTCGAGCGAGCGCATGCAGTCGATGACGGTCAGCACCCGGCTTCGAAGCGCAGACAGCCCGGCAACCTGCGGTGCAGCCCGCGGGACCGGGATCAAAGTGTCCAGCTCCACAACCGATTCCACCGCCGCGGCGGGAAGCGCCACTCGCTCCCCGGCGATCGTGACGATCAGCAGAAGCTCGTTCATCGGCCCTTCCCCCCGCCGGCGGACTTGAGCGCCATCAATAGCCCCGCTCGGTCGTACCTGTAGATGCTGTCGTCGCCCTTCCCGGAGGCTTCCGGATCGGAGCGGATGACGATCGTCCGCCCGGCCTTGCTCGCGGACTTGCGCTCGGAAGTGATCACGAGGTCGGCCTCGCCTTCATGCTCGTCTCCCACTACGCGGTAGCCCACGGCTTCGACGATCGGGCGAAGCATGTTCTGCATCCACGGATCGCCGCTCGGGAGCCGGCACAGCGGCTGGTCCGTCACGGTGCCCGCCGCGATCCCCAGATGGTGGGCGAACAGCCAGTGAGCGTCGACCAGCTCGGCGGGCTCGCCGGCGATCAGCGTGACCGCGCTGATCTCGCCCGGGTTCTCCGCCGGGATGACCTGGCTGTCGATGATCGACAGGTCGATGACCTCTTCGAAGGCATAGCCGATCTCGTTAGCGCCGTCGTTGAGCCGGAATACTCGTACCTTGCCTTGCGGAAGGTCGCCGTTGACTCCGGCGAGCGGAAGAATGGCTTCGCCCAGCTGGACCCGAAGCTGCCCGGCGCCAGGCTTGACCGCGCTGACCGGCACTTCCTCGATCCGGTCGACGACTGCCAGGCGAAGTGCCCGTCGGGCGCCGTCGAGGCCGCGGAACAGCAGGACGGAAACGGCTTGGACTGCCGCTGCAGCCGGGCCCTTGGCGACGCGTGCGGCGCGCTCCTGCGCCTCGAGCTTCACTCCAGCGACCTCGGCCAGGCCGGCAGGGTCGAACAGCAGGATCGGGCTGCCGTCGTCGGCAAGCGTGGTACCGGCATAAAGGCCGGTCGCCATCACCTGCGGAGCGGCCGGTTTCACGACCAGCTCCTCGTGATCGTGGATCCGGTCGACGGCGAGCGCGTAGACATCGCCCCCCGCCGGGCGAAGCACGACGAGGTTGCGCTCGTTCTCGGCAACCGAACTTTCGAGGCCGAGGACATCGGCAAGCGCGATCTCGGGGACTCGCTTGCCGCGAATGGTCGCCACCCCGGCGCCTCCGACGCTGTCGAGAGAGACGGACTCGCCATTGGCCCGGACGATCTCGACGATCGCCGATCGCGGAATTGCGAAATGGTGATTGGCGATCGAAACCGTGAGCGCCGGGATGATGGTCAGGGTCAGCGGCACCCGCAGGGTCATCCGGGTGCCCTCGCCGAGCGCGCTGTCGACCTCGACGATCCCGCCAATCCGCTCGACGTTGGAACGGACGACGTCCATCCCGACCCCGCGGCCGGAGATGGCGGTGACTTCCTTTGCGGTCGAAAGCCCGGCTTCGAACATCAGCGCCAGCTGCTCGCGCGGCGACAGCTTCGACGCGTCCTCCTTCTCCAGGACGCCGGAAGCGATCGCCTTGGCGACCAGCTTCTTGCCGTCGATTCCAGCGCCGTCGTCCTGGATGTCGATCAGGATCTGGTTGCCGGACTGCCGCGCCGACACCGAGAGGAGTCCGATCTCGCGCTTTCCGGCCTTCAGCCGCTCGGCCGGGCTCTCGATCCCGTGGTCGACCGCGTTACGGATGATATGGGTCAGCGGATCGCGGATCATCTCGATCATTTCGCGGTCGAGCTCGACGTCGCCCCCTTCGATATCGACCAGGACCTGCTTGCCGAGCTCGGCCGAAAGGTCGCGGACCATTCGCGGGAGAGCGACGAACAAATTCTCGATCCGCTGCATCCGGGTGCGGGTGATGGCGTCGCGCATTTCGGCGATTATCGACGACAGGCGCTCGAAAGCGCCGTCCACCGACACCTCGGTCGAGGCTTCACGAAGCCGCCGCGCCAGCTCGTTGCGGGCGAGGACCATGTCGGACACGGTGCTCATCACCCGGTCGAGCAGCTCGACGGAAAGCCGGATCGTCCGCGGCGCTGCGCTCCTCCCCTGCTCGGCGACGGTGGCCGCGACCGGAGCAGCCGCGCCTTCGGCCCCCGGCTCGAGCGCGTCGATAAGGGCGGTGTCGTCCCCGTCCGGAAGCTCAGCCCCGCTTTCGATATTCGCGATCATCTCGCCGATCCGGTCGATGACCGCGAGGACGGCGCTGACCAGCGGGGCATCGGCCTGGCGGCGGCCCCCGCGAACGTCGGCGAGCGCGTCCTCGGCGGCGTGGCTGAGCGCCTCGAGCCGCGGGAATTCGAAAAAGCCGCAATTGCCTTTGACCGTGTGGACGAAGCGGAAGATGGAATCGAGCCGGGCGCGGTCGTCGGGATTGGCCTCCCACGCGACGATTTCGCCGCCGAGAGCCTCGAGCATCTCGCGCGACTCCGCGACGAAATCGGCAATCAGGTCGTCCATTTGCGCAGCTGTCCCCAAGGCACGGAAGTCTCCGGCCTTATGGCGCGCAGGAGTTAACGCTGCGTTATCCCTGTGTCGGTGATCCGCCCGCCGCCGGCAGCGCTGCGCCGATCACCAGGATCTCGGGCGACGGCTGCGACAGCAGGATGGTGCCGCCCGCTTCCTTTGCCAGGCTCTGCGCCAGCCAGGCGCCGGCGGTACGCGCCTCCACCGCCTCACCGGCGTTATCGGTCAGCACGTCGCGGATTCCGGAATCCAGCGCTATTCGCGGCCCCTCGGCTCGGATTGCAATCTCGGTACCCTCGTCCCCGCTCTCGGCGCCTATATCGAGCCGCCCGCCGCGGACCAGCGCGTCGCCGGCGATCAGAGCGAGGTTGAGAAGCAGCTTGGTCGCGCTCTTGGATAGCTTGGCGTCGCCGACCATCCAGCCCAGCTCGACCTTGCCATCCTGCCCCAGCAGCCCCTCGAGTGCCCCGCGCGCCTCGTTGCTGTCGACCGCATCCCCAAAACCGCCGGCTGCTCCGAACGCGAGCCGGAAGAACTTCAGCTTGTTCGCGGTCGCCCGGGCGCTGTCCGACACCAGCTCGACGCAGCGGTCGCGCATGTCCGGGTCCTGCTCGTCGGCGAGCAGCTCGATCCCGTTGTTGAGCGCGCCCACCGGCGACATCAGGTCATGGCAAAGGCGCGAGCAGAGCAGGCTTGCAAGGTCGACGGAGTTCATGGCGCGCTGAATGCGGCAGACCGCCCGCCGAGGCAAGAAGCCACGGGGTTATCCTCTCACGGGCGACGATTCCGCCACCGCCCGCCATGTGCAACTTGCCAACGTCCGTTTTCGACCCATTGCGGACATTAGCCGAGTGACGCAGCCATACTCGAAATGCGCTCCCTCCACGGCCCGTCCTTTAATCGCTGAAGGAGTTGCTTAGAGTCGCTAAAGTCCGCTTCCACCCGAAGCTGCCGCGACAGCTTCGACCGTTGCGGACACTAGCACCCGGTTCGCGTCGCAGGGATGATTTGCGTCAGCTTTGCTTGTGTCGAAT
>DATAKH010000266.1:0-2402 GCA_036261735.1 Sphingomicrobium sp. | reverse complement strand
CGGATCACGCGCCGGAAAAAGGCGATCCTCTCCTCCGGGCTTCATCCGCATTACGTCAGCGTCTGTACGACAATGGCGCGCTTCACCGGCGACACGCTCGAAACATCGACCCCGCAGCTTTCCGTCAAGACCGACGCCGATCGGCTGATCTCGGCGATCGACGACGAAACCAGCGCGGTGGTCGTCCAATATCCCGACATCCTCGGCCGGATCACCGATTTGGCGCCGATCGCCGAGGCCGCACATGCCAAAGGCGCGCTTCTGATAGCCGTCGTCACCGAGCCGGTGGCCTTGGGATTGATCAAGTCGCCCGGCGAAATGGGTGCCGACATCGTCGTCGGCGAGGGCCAGAGCATCGGGGTCGGGCTCCAGTTCGGCGGGCCCTATGTCGGGCTGTTCGCCTGCGCGGAGAAGTTCGTCCGCCAAATGCCGGGACGGCTTGCCGGCGAGACCGTGGACGCGGAGGGCAAGCGCGGGTTCGTGCTGACCCTTTCGACACGGGAGCAGCATATCCGTCGCGAGAAGGCGACGAGCAACATCTGCACCAGCTCAGTCCTGTGCGCGCTGGCCTTCACAGCGCACCTGACCCTTCTGGGTGAGAAGGGGCTTCGCCGTCTCGCTTCCCTGAATCACGCGCGCGCGTGCGAGGTGGCCGACCGGCTTGACGCAATCCCGGGCGTCGAGGTCGTCAACGACACTTACTTCAACGAATTCACGGTGAAGCTCCCGGTCGAAGCGCGGCCTGCGGTACATGCGCTGGTTAAGAAGGGCGTCCTCGGCGGGGTTTCGCTCGGACGCCTCTATCCGGACGCCGCGGAGCTACAGAACGGCCTGGTCGTCGCAGTCACCGAGACCGTGACCGACGAGGACATCGACGCCTTTGAAGCGGCGCTGAAGGAGGTGGTCCGATGACCGTCAATCCTTCAGGCTGGCGTCCTAGCGCTCCCGCCAATGAGCAGGGCGAAGCGCCAACGATAACGGGCAATCGCGCGCTCCAGCTCGAGGAGCCCTTGCTGTTCGAGCGCGGTCACCTCGACCAGACGGGAGTGGACCTTCCCGAAGCCAACATCGCCAGCGCGCGTGTCGGCGGGTTGGAGCGCAACCGCGACATCGGCCTGCCGGGCCTATCCGAGCCGGAAATGGTCCGGCACTACACGCGCCTGTCGCGGCAGAATTATGCGATCGACCTTGGCCTCTTCCCGCTCGGCTCGTGCACGATGAAGCACAATCCGCGGCTCAACGAGAAGGTCGCGCGGATGCCAGGCTTCGCCGATGTCCATCCGCTGCAGCCGCAGGAGACGGTGCAGGGCGCGCTCCAGGTCATCAATACTCTCGCCTTCTGGCTGCTCGACCTCACCGGAATGTACGGCGTGGCGATGAGCCCGAAAGCGGGTGCACATGGTGAGCTTTGCGGCCTTCTGTGCATCCGCTCTGCGCTCGAAGCGCGAGGCGACGTCCGAGAGGTCGTACTGGTCCCCGAAAGCGCGCATGGCACCAACCCGGCGACCGCGGCGTTCGCCGGCTACCGGGTCGAAAACATCCCCGCGAACAAGGTCGGCAGGGTCGATCTCGAAGCGCTTAAGGCCCGTCTCGGACCGGACGTCGCCGCGGTGATGATCACCAACCCCAACACCTGCGGGCTGTTCGAGCCGGATATGCAGGCGATCAGCGATGCGGTCCATGAGGCTGGCGGCTTCGTCTATTGCGACGGCGCCAATTTCAACGCGATCGTCGGCAAGGTCCGCCCCGGCGACCTCGGCATCGACGCGATGCACATCAACTTGCACAAGACCTTCTCGACTCCTCACGGCGGCGGCGGTCCCGGATCCGGGCCGGTCGTCGTGTCAGAAGCGCTCGCGCCATTCGGGCCGTTGCCGTTCGCGGCAAAGATGCCCGACGGAAGCTACAAGCTGGTCGAGGAGGAAAGCGCGGCCGAGATGCATCCGGGCACGTTCGGCCGGATGACCGCGTTCCACGGGCAGATGGGGATGTTCACCCGAGCGCTCGCCTACATCCTCAGCCACGGGGCCGACGGGCTCCGCCAGGTCGCCGAGGACGCGGTTCTGAACGCCAATTACGTGCTGCGCCGTCTGGAGGACGTGCTGGACGCGCCGTTCGGGGCGAGCGGACCGTGCATGCACGAGGCGATCTTCTCCGATCGCGGCTTTGCGGGGGGATTAAGCACGATCGACCTCGCCAAGGCGCTGATCGACGAGGGCTTCCACCCGATGACCATGTACTTCCCGTTGGTGGTTCACGGCGCGATGCTGGTGGAGCCGACCGAGACCGAGTCGAAGGACGCGCTCGACCAGTTCATCGCCGCGATGCGCTCGATCGCGGAACGGGCCAAGGCGGGGGACGAGAGCCTCAAGTCGGCGCCGGTTTACGCCCCTCGGCGGCGG
>DATAKH010000265.1:0-8857 GCA_036261735.1 Sphingomicrobium sp. | reverse complement strand
TGGTGATGGGCGAAAAGAGCTTCGGCAAGGGCAGCGTCCAGACGGTCGTCCAAACGGGCCCGCGTTCGGCGCTCCGGCTAACCACCGCCCGCTACTACACGCCGTCTGGCCGGTCGGTTCAGGCCGGCGGAATCGATCCGGACATCGCCGTCCCGCAGCTGTCCGATCCCGATTACGAGAACCGCCCGGCAATTCGCGAGGCGGATCTTCGGCGGCATCTACTCGCGCAGGTCAAGGCGGACGACAAGCTGCTGGAGCATGACGATACGTCGCAGGACCCGCGCTTCTCCGTCACTGCCGACGAGCTGGAGAAGAAGGGCATCAAGGACTTCCAGCTCCACTACGCCCTGAACACGCTGAAGCGGCTTGGGTCGCGAACAGCAGTCGCATCAGCTGGCGGCAAATCGGGCACCAGGCGCTAGCGCGCGGCGGCGGTGGCTGAAGCGACGATTGACGGGCACGGAACGATGATGTCGACCCGCGCTCAATGGGGGCGCCTCCTTGCTCTCCTTCTGCCGCTCGGACTTCTCGGAGGGGCGCTGGGCTCGCAATATTTCGGCGGGCTCTACCCTTGCGAGATGTGTTACTGGCAGCGCTACCCGCACGGAGCCGCAATCCTGCTTGCGGGTGTCGCATTGTTCTCGCCCGCCGATTCCCAGCGTTCGCGAACGCTGACGCTCATCGCGGCACTCGCGATCGCGGTCTCGGGCGCGATCGGCGTCTATCACGCCGGTGTCGAGCTGGGGATTTTCGAAGGCTTCACGACCTGCACGTCGACGGCCACTGCGACAAGCACGGAAGAGCTTCTCAAGAAGCTGATGAAGGTCCCGCTGATCCGCTGCGACGAGGTGCAATGGTCGTTCCTCGGGGTGTCGATGGCGGGATGGAATGCAATCCTTTCGCTGTCCGGGGCAGCGGCGATAGCCTGGCTGACCCTGGCTGCAAGGCGCGCACGGTGACCGGACCCTGGCGACCGGGCCAAAGACGCCCCGATACGCGGTCGATGATCCGCGTCGACCAGGCTGGGGAATATGGCGCGACGCGCATTTACGCGGGCCAGCTCGCAGTCCTGAAGCCAAGCTCGCCCGCGGCCAAGATGGTGTCGCGAATGGCGCTACAGGAGCAGCGGCACCTGAAGCGGTTCGACGAGCTGGTCGCAAAGCGGCGAGTGCGCCCGACGGTGTTGCAGCCGCTTTGGAATGTCGCCGGCTTCGCTCTCGGCGCCGGGACGGCTCTGATCGGCGAGGAAGCGGCGATGGCGTGCACCGATGCGGTCGAGACCGAGATCGACCGCCACTACCAACAGCAGCTAGACGAACTTGGCGACGACGATCCGGAGCTTTCGGCCGACATTGCCGAATTTCAGGCAGAGGAGCTGGAGCACCGTGACACCGCGCGCGCCGCCGGCGCTGCCCGGGCTCCGGCATATCCGCTATTGACCGGAACGATCCGCGCGGCATGCCGTGTCGCAATCGCGCTGTCGAAACGCATATAGGGGAACCTCGCTTGTCCCTTGCCCGCTTTAGCCGTGAAAGGTTTTGACCATGAGCAAGTTGCTGATTTCCCTGACCGCCGCGGCGAGCGCTGGCGCATTGGCCATGGGCCTGTCCGCTCCGGCAACTGCCCAGAGCGCGAGCGACGTTCGGATCGCCGAGGTGATCGTTTACGGCAACGATCCCTGCCCGCGCTCGACGGAAAGCGATGTCGTCGTGTGCGCCCGCAAGCCGGAGGCCGAGCGCTACCGTATCCCGGAACGCTATCGGGAAAGCGGTCCGCTGCAGACCCGCGAGAGCTGGGCCAACAAGGCAAAGAGCTTCGAATATGTCGGCCGCACCGGAATCATGAGCTGCTCCGCAGTCGGCCCCGCCGGCCATACCGGCTGCCTCCAGAATATGATCGACCGGGCAAAAGCCGAAGCACGCGAGGCGGAGGGCCAAGCGGTCCCGCCGCCAGAGGCGGCCCCGCCCGGCCCGGGCTATTGATCGGGCTCTTCCGATAGCCTGCGGCAGGCGTAGCGGTCGCGGATCCGCCTGTTGAAGTAGATGCCCTTGGCGAAGGCTCGGCGCATCGCGTCCGCTTCCTCCTCTGGAACTCCGGAATAGACATATCGTCGGCCGGTGACGAACTCGACCGTTAGCTCCCGTGCGTCGGGCGAATAGTCGAACCGGCGGATCACCGTCGAGGGCATGGCCGATGAACGCTTGTTACGCGGCCCGGCTGCATTTCGGCATTTACGTATGAAAGTGTCTCCGGAGGAGCGGCTATGGTCGGTCCATGGCTTCCAATCCGCCTAGCAGCGTCACCCGCGGAGAGCTGATGCTCGCTCTGAGGAAGCGGCGAATGGCCGCTTCACATCCCTTCTTTCGCGGCGCATTTCGTCCGTTCTTCTTCGGTGGAGCGATGTGGGGGCTGATTGCTCTCGCTTTATGGGTATCGGCGCTGAGCGGTTGGCTCACCTTGCCGGCATCGATCGATCCGCTGGCGTGGCACCGCCACGAAATGCTGTTTGGCTTCGTCGGCGCAGTGGTCGCGGGCTTCCTGCTGACCGCAGTGCCCAACTGGACGGGGCGGCTGCCGATCGCCGGCTGGCCGCTCGCGGGGCTGTTCGGGGTATGGCTGGCGGCAAGGCTGGCGCTCCTGTTCTCCGCTTCGATAGGCCTGTGGCTGGCAGCCGCGCTCGACGTCGGCTTCTTCCTCGTGCTTGGCGGGTTTGCGGGCCGCGAGGTGCTGCAGGCGAACAACCGCAACCTACCGGTGGTTGGAATGGTGCTCCTTTTCGGAACCGCCAACGCGATCGACTATCTCGCCATCGCGGAGGTCCTGCCAGCGGAACTCGGATGGATGCTGGCAATCGCGATTGTCGTGCTCCTGATATCGCTGATCGGCGGGCGTATCGTCCCGTCCTTCACTCGCAACTGGATGGCCAAGCGCGGGATTTCGGGCGGGCTGCCCACCCAACCGGGCCGTTTCGATATCTTTACCATCGCGGCCACTGCGTTCGCCCTTCTCGGCTGGCTTACCGGGCCTGCCGGTATTCCGATCGGCCTGCTGCTGATCGCAGCGGCGCTGCTGCAAGCCGTTCGACTGGCACGCTGGCGCGGGATGAGAGCCGCTCGCGACCCGCTCGTGTTCATTCTCCACGTCGGATACGCGTGGATTCCCGCGGGGCTGGCGCTCCTCGGCCTCAGCCTGATGGACGTCGTTCCGCGAAGCGCCGCGATCCATGCGCTTACAGCGGGAGCGATGGCGACGATGATACTGGCGGTGATGACTCGAGCCAGCCTGGGCCACACCGGGCGAGAGCTGAAGGCGAACGCTGCGACAACCGCAATCTACGTGGCGGTCACCGCCGGGGCGCTGCTTCGTGTGGCGGCCTCGCTTGAGCTCGTCGACTATATGATCGGGATCGAGATCGCCGGTCTCGCCTGGGGCGGAGCATTGCTTCTGTTCCTGATCGCTTACTTCCCCGTCCTGTGGAAAGCCCGCCTGGGCGAGAACTGAAAATCAGCTGTTGCGCGGTGGCGCCGGAGCGAACCGCCACTTGTCGCCGCCCGAGCAAAGCACACCGCGAAGTGTCGCCGTTGCGCCATCGGAGAGTGAGTCGACGAGCCGGTCGAGCTCGCGCCCGCGGACAACCTCGCCCTGCCCTTCCGACGCCAGCGCGGCGATGCAGCGAGCGACGATCCTGCGGCGGATTTCGGTGGGGGCCGCTGGTTGGTAGAAGATCGCTTTACCGCAGCGGGTGACCTGCGACTGCCACTCCCGCTCCGCCGCCCAGTCGAGCGCGGAATCGGCGCTGGCGAGATGGGCAGCGCTCCGGGCGATCGCCTCGGGATCCAGCCATTCGGCCTCGGCCAGGCCACGGCGAATGCGGACCCGCTCGAATTGCTCGTCGCGGTTGCTGGAGTCGTCGACGGGCTCGATCCCGGCCGTCCTGCAGACCTCTTCCAGCTCTAAGCGGCGCCAGCCGAGCAGCGGCCGGACCAGCGGAAGATCGGAGCCGGGGACGACCGCGAGGCTGCGCATTGCAGCGAGCCCGCGCGCCCCGCTGCCGCGGTTGAGGCGCATCACCAGCGTTTCCGCCTGGTCGTCGAGATGGTGCGCGGTGACAATTGCCTCGAGACCTCGCTCCGAGGCCCAGCGGCCGAGCAGTCGGTAGCGCTCGGTACGAGCGCGCTCCTGAACCCCGCTGTCGGGCTTTACCGCCCACTCGATTCTAAGCGTCGAATGGGGAGTATCGAGACGTTCGCAGACGCTCGCGACCATTCGCACCTCATCCGCGGATTCGGGGCGCAGGCGATGGTCGACGGTCGCGGCTTCGATCAGGCCGGGCCGCGCTGCCGAGGCAAGCAGCAGCAGCGCAAGGCTGTCCGGGCCTCCGGAAACGGCAATTCCGAGCCGCGCATCCGGCGCGGCCAGAGCGTCGAGGTCGGCGGCGAAACGTCCGACCAGCGCAGCGTCAGGAACAGCGCGCGTCGGCCTTGGCCTTGGAGACAAGTGCCTGGAGGTCGGGGCGAATGGACGAGCCGTAGATGTCCTCGAGCTCGCCATAGGCCTTGCACGCCTGTCCCGGCTGGTCGAGCTTCATCAGCGCCTGCCCGAGGTAATAGAGGCTGTCCGGTGCCCGCTCGCCTTTCGGGTCGGTGCGGTAGTTGGCGAGAAGCGCTTCCGCTGCCGGCCGCGGCTGGCCCTTGTCGAGCATCGCCCGCCCGATCAGGTTGCGGGCGAAGCTCGCTCGCCGATGATCGGGATAGCCCGACAAGAAGGCGCGAAGCGCGGTGATCGCGCGGTCGTATTCGCCATCGCGCCACAAACGGAAGCCTTCGGAATAGGCCTCCTCCCCAGCGTCTGACGATGCTGTCCGGGCCGGTTCGGGAACAGCAGCCGAATCGTCCCGGGCCGAGCGGACCGCAGTCTGCGGCGCGGGCTCACGTGCCGCCGGGGCAGCCTCTTCCGGCACCGTCCTTGCCGACTGCTGGGATGGCGGGCGAGACTCGAGGGCCGCGATCCGGGATTCGAAATCGCTCCTCAGCTTGCCGAGGTCCGACTGAAGCACCTGCACGGCATGGCCATTGACCTCGCCAAGGTTGATCAGCTGCTGGAGCTGGCGCTCGATCTGGTTGAGCCGCTGTTCGAGACGGACCGCGGCGGCCTGGCTTGCGGAAAGCTGCTGCTGCAGGAACATGATCTGCTGTTCCTGGCTCAGCGGCCGCTGCGCCAATGCCGGAGGCGTTGCGAGCGCACAAAGCGCCGCGGCCGAAAGAGCGATGCGCAAATGCACCGGTTTCATCTTGAACTTCCCCACCACCATCAACGTTCGCGAATGTGACCTGGCCGAGCTTACGCGGCGATGAAACTATTCCGCCAGCGAATTTTGCGCCGCGGGAGCCGGCGGAGGCTGCTGGGCGGATGCCTGCGGAGCGCGCATCAGGTCCGCCGGACGCAGGCTGACATCCGAAACCACCTGGCCGGCGGGCCCGATCGGCGGAGCCACCGCCTGTCCAACATTGATTCGAATCGCCTCCGGAGCGCCGGCGCGAAGGACGGGCTCGGTGGCGGTCTGCGGAACCTCGAACCTCTGCCCCGGCTGCATCATCCCTTCGAACAGTGTCGCGCCCTGATCGGTCACCCGTATCCACGCCGGCCCCGTGGCGGTGATCACAACCGGCCCCTGGGCAGCAGCGGGCTGCGGCTGCTGCGGGGTTGAAGGCACAGGCGCGGGCTGTTGCACCGGTTGTTCGGTGGAGCCGGCCGCAGGCGGCTCCTCGCTCACCGAGCGGTTCTGGAGCCAGGTGAACAGAAGTACCGTAACCACGATTGCGCCAATCGCCGCCAGCACCAGCCACTTGGGCATGGTCCTCGCAGGGTCCGCCGGTTCAAAGTGTTCCACCGTGGAATAGTCGTTGCGATAGGCGCCGCGTTCGGTGCGGATCTGCTCGCCGATTTCGGCCCGGTCGAGCCCGACGGCATTGGCGTAATTCTTGGCGAAGCCGATCGTGTAGGTCAGCGCCGGAAGCTTGTCCCAATCGCTGGCTTCGAGGCTTTCGAGGTGGCGGAGCGGGATTCGCGTCTCCGAGGCAATGTCCTCCAGGCTGAAGCCCTTTTCCTCGCGCGCGGAACGGAGCCGTTCTCCGACGGACGGAAATTCGGTCGCTTCAAGCTCTTCGTCCATTCCTCACCTTTGCTGCGGGCCAGCCATGTTGTCGAAGCCGACCCGCGGACTGTCAACAGCCGATCACCGCCATTTCAGGCGATGGCCACGTCATGCCGGCGAGCCCAGTCGTGCGATGCCTTTCGAAGGTCCTGCGGAGGCCGGGCGAGCCACTGTTCCATCCGCGACCGGATCGCGGCCGCGTCGAGCGAGCGGACCATCGCCTTGATTGGGCCGACCGCCGCCGGGGTGATCGAAAAATTCTCTGCGCCGAGACCGATCAGCGCCATGCATTCGAGCGGCCGTCCGCTCATCTCGCCGCAGACGCGAACCGGAATCCCCGCCTCGCGGGCGGCATCGATAACCCGCTTCAGGAAGCGAAGGATGGCCGGGCTCAGCCAGTCGTATCGCTGGGCAAGGCGCGGATCGCCGCGATCGGCGGCGAACAGGAACTGCGTGAGGTCGTTGGTTCCGATCGACAGGAAGTCGACCCGCGGAAGCAGCAAATCGAGCTGTTCGGCGAGCGAGGGGACTTCGAGCATCGCGCCGAACTCGATCCGCGAAGGAAGGACTCGCTTGCCGCGCTTCGCCCATTCGACCTGTGCTTCGAACAGCGCCCGGGCCTGCTCATATTCCCACGGCTCGGAGATCATCGGGAACATGACCCGAAGAACCCGGCCGGCAGCGGCCTGGATAAGCGCGCGCGCCTGCGCCTTCATCAGCGTCGAACGGTCGAGCGACAGGCGAAGCGCCCGCCACCCCATCGACGGATTCTCCGCTTCCTCCCCACCATTCGAGAGATAGGGAAGCGCCTTGTCGCCGCCGATGTCGAGAGTACGGAACACCACCGGCTTGTCGCCCGCAGCATCGAGGACCTTCTTGTACAGCTTGAGCTGGCTCTCCCGGCCGGGAAGGGTCGCGGAGACAAGGAACTGGAACTCGGTCCTGAACAACCCGATCCCGTCGGCGCCGGTCAGTTCGAGCGACGCCGCGTCCTCGGCAAGGCCGGCGTTGACCATGACGCTGACCGGGACCCCATCGGTGGTTTCCGCCGCTAGCGACCGCACTGCCTCGAGCTTGGCCCGGCGCTTGTGGCTGAGCGCCATTCGCTGGTCGAAGCTGGCGAGCAGCGCCTTCGACGGCCGGATCATGACGCTGCCGTTGTCGCCGTCGACGAGGACCGTGTCGCCTTCTTCGACGATATGGCGGACGTCGGGGACGCGGCCGACCACCGGCACTCCCATTGCCCGCGCGACGATTGTCATGTGCGCGGTCAGCGAGCCTTCCTCGAGCACCACCGCCTTGAGCCGCTGCCGGTCGTATTCGAGCAGCTCTGCAGGGCCGAGATTGCGGGCGATCAGCACGGTGTCCTGCGCAAGGCCGGTCTGGGCGGCAGTGCCCATTCTGCCGGAGACAATCCTGAGAAGCCGGTTCGACAGGTCCTCGAGGTCGTGCATCCGCTCCTGAAGAAGCGGGTCGTCGATCTCGCGCATCCGCGCGCGCGTGCGTTGCTGGACCCGCTCGATCGCGGCTTCCGCGGTTAGGCCCGAATCGATCGCTTCGTTGATCCGCCGCGACCAGCCTTCGTCGTAGGCGAACATTCGGTAGGTCTCGAGGATCTCCTCATGCTCGCCCGCCGCACCGAACTCGGCCTCGCGAGTCATGTTGTCGATCTGCTCGCGCATCTTGCGGAACGCGCCGTAGACCCTGTCGCGCTCGGCCTCGATGTCGTCGGCGACGGTGTGTTCGATGACGACTCGGGGCTCATGGAACACGGCCTGCCCCCGCGCCATTCCGGCGACGAGCTTAAGGCCCGTGAGCCGCAACGGGCCGGCGCTGCGAAGGCGGCCGCGGCGGGCGCCGTCGACAAGCCGGGCGCCAGCGATGAGCTCGGAAAGCACCATGGCCACCGTCTGAAGCGCCTCGATCTCGACGTCGGCGTAGGGCCGAGGCTCGGCATGCTGGACCGAGAGCACGCCGACCGGGCTCTCGCGGTAAATGATCGGCACGCCCGCGAAGCTGTGGAAGCGTTCCTCTCCGGTTTCGGGGCGATAGACGAATTCGTCGTGGCCCGCGGCTTCGTCGAGGTTGAGGATGCGGCCCTCGGCGGCGATCGATCCGACCAGGCCTTCGCCGAACTTCAGCTTGGTGACGTGAACGGCTTCCTTGCGAAGGCCGTGGGTGGCGTACAGCTCCAGCTTGTTGTCGCGAAGGAGGTAGATGGAGCAGACCTCGCTCTCCATCTTGTCAGCGATCAGGTCTACGACCTTGTCCAGCTTGGATTGCGCCGAGCCGCGCCCCGCCATCACTTCGTGAAGCCCGGTCAGGATTTCGCGGGCAGATGCGGCGGCGGTCAGCGGCATGAAGGCAGCGCTATCAGATGCGCCGCGGCGCTGTCACGCGGCGGAACGGCTCAGCCCCTGCTTTCGAGAGCAGCAGCGGCTTCGTCGACCAGCTCCGCAATGATCGCGGCGACCGGCTCCTCCTTCTTGACCATGCCGACCGACTGGCCGGCCATGACCGATCCGGTTTCGACATCGCCATCGATCACTGCCCGGCGCAGCGCTCCGGCCCAATAATGTTCGATCTGGAGCTGCGCCTCGGCCATCTCCACCTGCTGTCTGTCGAGAAGGTCGGCGACCTCACGTTGCTTAGCAGCGAAATTCTCCATCTCGCGGTTTTTCAGTGCGCGCACAGCTATCACCG
>DATAKH010000263.1:0-3539 GCA_036261735.1 Sphingomicrobium sp. | reverse complement strand
TCGTCCCAGCCGTCCGGCTCGACGATCAGGATCTCGGCGTCCGGACAGGCCAGCGCGATTCCCGAGGCGAGCCCGCCGCCGCCGCACGGAATCACGATCCGGCGGGGCGGGACCGGCATTTGCTCGAGGACCTCGAGTCCGACCGTCCCCTGGCCGGCAACGATGGCGGGGTCGTCGAAGCTCGGAACGACGGTCGCCCCGGACTCCTCCGCCAGCTTGCGGGCGATGTCCTCGCGGCTTTCGCTCCACCGGTCGTAGAAGACGATTTCCGCTCCGTGGCTCCGGGTTGCGTCCACTTTCACCGCCGGTGCGTCCGAGGGCATCACGATGACTGCGCGAATGCCGAGGCGCCTGGCGGCGATCGCCACGCCCTGGGCGTGATTTCCCGACGAAAATGCGACGACTCCGCGCGGCCGTTCGTCTTCGGAGAGCTGGAGCAGCCGGTTGCTCGCTCCCCGCAGTTTGAACGCGTGGCCGGTCTGCAGGCATTCGCATTTCAGCCAGATGCGGCGGCCGCCAAGCGTGCTTTCGATCAAAGGCGTGCGCTCGACCAGGTCGCCGATGCGCTCCGCCGCCGCGACGATGTCCGCACGGGTGACACTCTGGGCCTTTGATAAGCGGTTGATATTTCACCCTTTCGATTAGCCGTTGCAGATCAGCGACATATGCCTGCGAAATCCATGAGGTCAGCAGCAATAACCTTTACAGCCGTGACCCCCGCACATATATCGCGCGTCCGCTGCCCCATGGGACTTCCAACCGCAAGGCAGCCTTTTTGGACAACTACCCGTTGGAGGTCCCTTGAATTGCACAAGCATCATCGCCCGCTGGGGCTAGCGACTTTCCCGACCGGCTCGCGCCGGGCTGCAGACATCGCCGCAACTCGGCCGGTTCAGCCGGTGACGCTTCTGCGTCCGCACGCGGCGCATCGTGCCGCGCGCTTCTTCGTCGAGAAGTTCCCGGGACGCTCGCTGTACGCGGTGAAGGCCAATCCCTCCCCCGACCTGCTCAAGGTGCTGTGGGATTCGGGGATCACCCATTACGACGTCGCCTCGATGGGCGAGGTCCGGCTGGTCAGCCAGACGCTTCCCGAGGCGGTGTTGTGCTTCATGCATCCGGTGAAGGCCGAGGAGGCCATCGCCGAGGCTTATTTCGAGCACGGCGTGAAAACCTTCAGCCTCGACACGATGGAGGAGCTGGAGAAGATCGTCCGTGCCACAAACGGCGCCAGCGACCTCAACCTGCTGGTCCGGCTGCGGGTCTCCTGCGAGCATGCGAAGTACAGCCTTGCCTCGAAGTTCGGCGCCGAGCCCGCTGAGCTGAAGGCGCTTTTGATGGCTGCTCGGCAGGCGTCGGACGCGCTCGGCATCTGCTTCCACGTCGGCAGCCAGGCGATGAGCCCGGCGGCCTATGCAGACGCGATGGAGCGGGTCCGCGCCGCAATCGTCGAGGCTTCGGTCACGGTCGACATCGTCGACGTCGGCGGGGGATTCCCGTCGACCTATCCGGGCATGGAGCCGCCGCCGCTTGAAGCCTATTTCCAGGTCATCCACTCGGCGTTCGAATCGCTTCCGATCAGCTATTCGGCTGAGCTGTGGTGCGAGCCCGGACGAGCGCTGGCGGCCGAATATGCGAGCCTGCTGGTGCGAGTCGAGAAGCGCCGCGGAACCGAGCTCTACATCAACGACGGCGCTTATGGCGCCTTGTTCGACGCGGCCCATGTCGGGTGGCGTTTCCCGGTGGCGCTGATGCGCGACGAGCGGTCGCGGGCGAAGCCGGTCGGGTTTAGCTTCTACGGCCCTACCTGCGACGACCTCGACCATATGGCGGGGCCATTCGAGCTGCCAGCCGACGTTCGCGCCGGCGACTATGTCGAAATCGGCATGCTCGGGGCCTATGGCTGCGCGATGCGCACCGCCTTCAACGGCTTCGGCATCGAAAGCGCCGAGCCGGTGGACGACGAGCCGATGGCGACCTTGTACGGAGCAAGGCGCAAGCTCGCCCGTTCCAAGGTCGTGACGCTGTAGCTTATTCGGGCCGGCGCGGCCCGATCGAATGGGGTGAGGCTGTCCCCCGCAACGAATGACATGCCTTTCGTCGCAGCTGCCCGATGCCGGGCGGCGCAATGGAGCATGAAAATGGACGCTGATACGCTGAACAAGGTGCAGGACGCCGACCGGATCAACGACTCCCGCAAGGCCGAGCTGCTCTCGACGCCGATCGAACATATCGACATCACCAAGTTCGACGCTCGTCCGATCGTCGACGCGATGGGCAAGATGAGCTTCACCAGCCGCGACCTGTCGCGGGCGACGAAAATCTACAACACGATGCTCGAGGACCAGTCCTGCTCGATCATCCTGGTCGTCGCCGGATCGACCTCCGCGGGCGGCTGCATGGACCTGTATGCGGAGATGGTACGGTCGAACATGGTCGACGCGATCGTCGCCACGGGAGCAACGATCGTCGACATGGATTTCTTCGAAGCGCTTGGCCACAAACACTACCAAGCCAATGAAATCCCTGACGATGACACGCTGCGCTCGCTTTACATCGACCGCATCTACGACACCTATATCGACGAAGAGAAGCTGCAGGATTGCGACTTCACGATCGGCAAGATCGCCAACGGCCTTGAACCGCGCCCGTACAGCAGCCGCGCCTTCATCCGCGAGATGGGCAAATGGCTGAGCGAGGGCAACGCCAAGAAGGAAGGGAGCCTCGTCCAGCTCGCGTACGAGCATGACGTTCCGATCTTCTGCCCGGCGTTCGTCGACAGCTCGGCCGGCTTTGGTCTCGTCAAGCACCAGGTCGATGCGATGAAGGCGGGCAAGCCGTACATGGTTCTCGATGCGATCGCCGACTTTCGCGAGCTGACGAACCTCAAGATCGAGGCTGGGACGACCGGCCTGCTGATGGTCGGCGGCGGAGTGCCCAAGAACTTCACGCAGGATACCGTCGTTTGCGCCGAAATCCTCGGCCACGAGGATGTCGAAGTGCACAAATATGCAGTCCAGATAACCGTCGCCGACGTCCGCGACGGCGCCTGTTCCTCGTCCACGCTGCAGGAAGCGGCGAGCTGGGGCAAGGTATCGACGGCGATGGAGCAAATGGTGTTCGCCGAAGCGACGTCGGTACTCCCGCTGCTCGCCAGCGACGCCTGGCACCGCGGGGCGTGGAAGAACCGCGAAAAGCGCCGCTTCGCACGGTTGTTCGACTAGCCCGAGGAAACGACCCGGCGACCCTCCATCGCGCTCCTTCAAATGCCCATTCACACAAGGGCGAGAAGGACTTAGAAGCGGCGGTGGAGGGTCAGGCCGATGAAAGTATGCCGCCGGCTGGGGTTCGCCTCGTCGACAATTGCGCTGGCGTTGATAGTGCAAGGCTGCGGAGGCGGAGGCGGCAGCCGACCGAGCCCCACTCCGACACCGACACCCACGCCTAGCCCGACCCCCACTCCAACCCCTAGCCCGTCACCGACTTTGAATGATGCCGAGTATAAGGCGTCCAACTCCGCGGTGCTCGCGAATGCTCTTGCC
>DATAKH010000261.1:0-6725 GCA_036261735.1 Sphingomicrobium sp. | reverse complement strand
TCTCGAGCAGGCGCAGCGCCGTCGCCTCAGCGATCTTGAGCGCGCCGATGACAGAATCGCTCAGCCCCTCGCGCTTTAGCGTCTCGGCGCTGGCCGAAAGCAGCGGACCGATCCCGCCGTACTTGGCGACCAGCGCCTTGGCCTGGTCCTTGGTGTCGCGGCGGGGGATCGCGAGGGCGAGGAGATATTCGACCAGCTCGTGATCGAGCAGCGCCTTGCCGCCGCCCTCGAACAGCCGCTTTCGAAGCCTCGCCCTGTGGCCGCTGCCGTTGTTTTCGCTGTGCGTGATTCGCCCGTGCATGAAGATCCGATCGTCACTACCGAGCGAAGCGATATTAGCTGCACCGCTGCTCCCGTCAAAAGCACGGGTCGTGCCGCTTACGGAACGGCTTTAGTACGGACGGGTTGAAACGCAGACATGGCGCAGGTGCCGGACCAGAGCGGGGATTATCATGACGGCGACGTGATCGTCGTCAAACGGCACCGCCTGCGCAAAATCCTGACATGGGTCGGGATCGGGGCGCTCATCGTCATCGCCGTCGCTCTTGTCATCCTGTGGGTTGAGCGCCGCCCGATCGCCCGCAACCTGATCGACCGCGAGCTCTCAAGCCGCGGGGTCGATGCCAGCTACACGCTCGATCGGGTGGGCTTAAGGACCCAGCAGATCAGCAATTTGCGGATAGGCGATCCTGACAACCCCGACGTCACCGCTCGCCGGGTCCTCATCCAGATGCGCCTCCAATGGAACGGAAGCATCGACGTATACCGGATCGTCGCCAGAGGAGTGCGTCTCCGCGGCCGGGTACTGAAGGACGGAACGGTTAGCTGGGGCGAGATCGATAAGCTGCTGCCACCTCCCGAGCCCGGGCCGAAGAAGCCCTTCACCCTTCCCGACGTGGCGCTCGACATCGCCGACAGCAGCATCGCGCTTGCGACTCCGTGGGGAGCAATCGGCTTCGCGGTCCGCGGCAACGGCAACCTAACCGGCGGCTTCAAGGGCCGCTTCGTCTCGTCGAGCCCGCAGCTGGTTACCGGCAATTGCGCGGCCGCCAACGTACGCGGCGCAGCGGCGATCGAGGTCAAGGCGCGCCGGCCGCACGTGGTCGGTCCGCTGACGGCAAACCAGTTCGCTTGCCCCAAGAGCCGCTTTTCGATCGTCCAGCCGCGCCTCGAGCTCGATGCATTTTTCGGAGAGGCGTTCGACAATTACGACGCCAACGCCCGGATTATCTCGCAGGTGTTGACGGCGGGCGACAACGGGCTCGCGGCGCTCAACGGCAGGATATCGCTCGCGGGCGACCTGGTCGATGCGACCGGCAACGTCGACCTGGCGGCGCAGGGGTCGAGGCTCGGCACGATCACCGCGGACCGAACCCGCGTGCAGGGTCGCTACCGGCTGAAGACGACGGCCGGAAGCTTGATCATGGTCGGCCGCTACAGCGCCAATGGCGCAGCCCTCGCGCCATCGATGATTTCCGGCCTTACCGGCGCGCTGGAGGCGACCAAGGCGACTCCGATCGGACCGGTCGCTAGCGCGATCGGCAACGCCATCGCCAAGAGCGCGCGCTCGTTCGATGTCGCGGGTGGAATCCGGCTGGTGAACTTCCCCGGCTATGGCGCGACCCGGGTGACCGATGCCACCGTTCGAACGGCGACCGGCGGGCGCGCCCGGATTACCGGAGGGAAGGGGATCACCTATCACTGGCCGAAAGGGGCGCTTCGCTTCGACGGCACCATCGCAATGACGGGCGGCGGCCTCCCGACCGGTTCGGTAACGCTCCACCAGGCCGCCAACGGCGCGATGACCGGGGTCGGGAATTTCCAGCCTTACACGGTCGGCGGGTCGCGGCTGTCGCTGTCGACGCTCCGGTTCAACGCCGAGCCAAGCGGGGCAACCCGGTTCAGCACGGTCGCGAACCTCAGCGGCAATTTCCCCGGCGGCCAGGTCCGCAACTTCAACCTCCCGATCAGCGGACGAGTTGCCGCGAACGGCGGAATTGCCGTCGGCGAGGAATGCATGGTGGTCAGCTGGGATTATCTGAAGATGCAGCAGATCCAGCTGGCGCGGACCCGGCTTCCGGTCTGCCCCACCGGGCCGGCGATAGTCTCCCGGTCACCCGGCGGAGCGCTCCACGTCGGCGGCCGAATCAGCAATCCTTCGCTCGCCGGCCGAATCGGCTCCGCGCCGATGCGCCTCAGGGCCAGCAGCATCCTCCTCGACCAGGGCGGATTCAACGGGACCGGAGTAGCGCTTCGGCTGGGCGATCCGGATTCGCCGGTGGCCCTGAATGCCGGGCGGCTGCGCGGGAACTTCACCCGGGGCGGCGCGACGGGCACGCTTGCCGACGCCGACGCAGTCATCGCCAACGTCCCGCTGAAGATGACCCAGATCGACGGCCGCTGGCGGTTCATCGACAATCGCCTAACCATCGACGGCGGCCTGTTCGTCGAGGACCGCGCGGATCCGCCGCGCTTCTACCCGCTCAAGAGCAATGACGTGCATTTCGTCATGGCGAACAACCGGATCACGACGACCGGGAGCCTTCGCCATCCGGGGACGGGGACTCTCGTCACCGACGTTGACATCGACCACAATCTCGACAGCGGGGCGGGTCACGCCAACCTCGACGTGCCCGGCATTCCGTTCGGCCCCAATCTGCAACCCGACGAGCTGACCCCGCTGACCGAGGGCGTTGTCGCTCTCGTGCAAGGGACGTTGCGCGGGAATGGCAGGATCGACTGGGCGGGATCGGGCCAGGTCACCTCGACCGGTGATTTCTTTACCCAGAACACGGACCTGGCCGCGCCGTTCGGGCCGGTCGAAGGGCTGACGACCAGCGTCCACTTCACCGACCTCCTCGGCCTCGAAAGCGCGCCCGGGCAGGTCGCCAGCATAAGGCGGATCAACCCCGGCATCATCGTCGAGAACGGGGTCCTTCGATACCAGCTTCTCCCCGACCAGCTGGTGAAGATAGAGCGTGGCGAATGGCCGTTCATGGGCGGCCGGTTGATCCTGCAGCAGACGATCCTGAATTTCGGCAGCAACGCGCCGAAACGGCTGACGTTCGAGCTTCAGGGCTTCGATGCGAAAATGTTCATCGACAGCCTCGGCTTCGAAGGGCTCGAGATCACCGGTACGTTCGACGGCGTGCTGCCGATGATCTTCGACGAAAGCGGCGGTCGGATCGTCGGCGGACGATTAGAATCGCGGCCCCCGGGCGGAGCGTTCAGGTACACCGGCACCAAGCCCGACGCGGGGCTCTTTGCCGGAGTCGCCTTCGACCTCCTCAGCGACATCCGCTACCGGCACATGGTCGTCCGGCTCGACGGCGATCTCGCGGGCGAATTCGCCACCCGGTTCACGATCGAGCAGATCACTCTTGGAACCGAAGGCGGCTTCATTGCCGGCCTGGTCCGCGGCGCCTTCAAGAACGTGCCGATGGTGGTCAACCTCAACATCAACGGTCCGTTCAGGGCGCTCATCCAGATGGCGAAGGCCTTCAAGGACCCGACGACGGTGATCGCGCCGGTCATGCCGTTCCCGCTCGATGCGCCGGGGATCGTCACCGAAGTGCGGACTCTCAGGAAAAACGAAGACCAGGACAGGACAACGCCCGTCGACGAAGTCGACGTCTCCACCGAACCCCCACCCGAAAGCGAGGCAACACCATGACAAGCCAGACGATCAAGCGCGGTTTGCGGCTGCTCGCCGGAGCGGCGATGGCGGTGCCGCTGGCAAGCTGCATCACCGTCAAGGCGCCGGAGAAACCGATCGAAATCAACCTCAACGTCGACATCCGCCAAGAGGTGCTGGTCAGGCTCCAGCAGGATGTTCAGCAGCTAATCAGGCAGAACCCGGAGGCCTTCCCAGGAGGTTCGCAGTGAGGTTCGTGCGAGTGCTCTTTCCGGTCATGCTGTTCGGAGCCGTGTCGGCGGCGGTCGCGCAGACCAGCCCGCAGATGACAGCGGCTCGGCAGGCGGGCGTGGTTGGCGAACGCTACGACGGCTATCTCGGATTCGCGAGCAATGCGAGCGCCGCCGTTCAGCGTGAGGCGGGGGCTGTGAACATCAAGCGGCGGAGCCTCTATACCGGCCTAGCCGCGCGCAGGAACGCCACCGTCCAGGAAGTGGGGATTGCCGCCGGCTGCGAACTTCTCGGGCAAGTGAAGGTCGGCGAGAGCTACATGCTTAGCGACGGCGAATGGCGCCGAAGGGCCGCCGGCCAGCCGGTGCCGGTACCGGGCTATTGCAGCCGCTGAGGCGAGATATTCGCTAGCGCCGTCGCCGCGGTTGACTATCTTCCCCCCCGTTCATAAAGGGGCCGCGCCTTTGGCGGGCTCCAACGCCGCCATGTCCTTGAACCTGCCCGACTCTCCCGCCTCGTTCGCGGGCCGGCTCGGACAACCGGAGACAAGACATGGCAGCCGACGAACCGCACCAGGACCCAGAGCTTCCACAGGACGCGCGTCTCGGCTCGCTCGAAGAGCGGCTCGGACGGATGCAACAGGAGGAAGCCCGAAGGGCCGCAAGGGCGACGCCGAACCCGACGACCCGGGTTTGGCAGCTGATGTTCAGCCACCTGGTCGGAGCGCCGGCCGGTGGCGGCATCCTCGGTTGGGGACTGGACAGCCTGTTCGGGACCTTTCCGCTGTTCTTCCTGCTGATGCTGTTCCTCGGGTTCGGCGTCGGCGTGGTGAACGTTTTGAGGATTTCGAAGACGTCCTCGGGCTCCGGCCCGGACGCAAGCTGAGGTAGCGAAGACCAGTGGCCGCAGAAGGCAAGATCGACCCGATGCACCAGTTCACGGTGGAGCCGCTGGTTCCGCTGCACATCGGGCCCTACGACGTCAGCTTCACCAACAGCGCGGCCTGGATGCTCGCTGCATTGGCGATCATCGGCCTGTTCATGTGGGGCGGGATGAAGCGCCAGGTCGTTCCCGGCCGCTGGCAGATGGCGGTCGAGGGGCTGACCGGCTTCATCGACGACATGGTGAGCGTCAACATCGGGCCCAACGGCAAGAAGTACACGCCCTACATCTTCTCGCTGTTCACCTTCATCTTGGTCTGCAACCTGCTCGGTCTGATGCCGTTCGCCATCGTGCCCGGCTGGCATCCCTTCACCCCGACCAGCCATTTCAGCATCACCGGCGTACTCGCGGTCCTTAGCTTCTCGATCGTGCTGATTGTCGGCTTCGCCAAGCACAAGCTTCACTTCTTCTCGCTGTTCGTCCCGCACGGGACGCCGATCGTGATGGTGCCGCTGATCGCGGTCATCGAGTTCATCAGCTTCATGGTTCGGCCGTTCAGCCTCGGCTTGCGACTCTTCGTCGCTATGATCGCCGGGCACATCCTGATGGAAGTGTTCGGAAGCTTCATCATCAGCGCCGGCGACACCTTCGCCTCGGCGCCCGCGAGTGGCGGCGGAGTGATGGGCTTGCTGGTCAGCGCCATCAGCTTCCTGTTCATCGTCGGAGTTTCGGCGCTGGAGCTGCTGGTGGCGGCGATCCAGGCCTATGTTTTCGCTCTTCTGACGACGCTGTACCTCAACGACGCAGAAAATCTTCACTAACCAGTTCACCAGTTTTCACAGGGAGTTAGACCATGGATTTCCAATCGGCACAGGTTATCGGAGCAGGCCTCGCAGCGATCGGCGTCGGCGCCGCCGCGGTGGGCGTCGGCAACGTCTTCGGCTCGTTCCTCGAGAGCGCGCTTCGCAACCCGGCAGCGGCCGACGGCCAGCAGGGCCGGCTGTTCATCGGCTTCGCCGCGGCCGAGCTTCTCGGCCTCATCGCCTTCGCCGTGGCGATGATCATCCTGTACGCGCGCTAAGTCGCGAGCAGGGCTGAACCCCAGCCGGAGCCGAAATGCCTCAGATCACCCAACTTCCGGTCATTTTCTGGTCGCAGCTGTTCTGGCTCGCGATCATCTTCGGTGCCATTTTCTTCGTCATCGGGCGAGGCATGGTGCCAAAGATCCAGGGCGTCGTTGCGGACCGCGACCGCAAGATCTCGGAAGACCTCGAGCGCGCACAGAAAGCGCGCGACGAGGCCGAGACGACCGAGGCCGAATATCGGCAGCGGATGGAGGTAAGCCGGGCGGAAGCGATGAAGCTCGCCTTGCAGGCCAAGCAGGACGGCGCTCGCGAGGCGGAGGAGCGCACCCGCGCCGTCGATTCAGAAGCCGCGAAGAAGATCGACAAGGCGGAGGCCCGGATTCGCAAGTCGGTGGAAAAGGCGATGGCCGAAATCGATTCCGTCGCCGCCGACGCCGCTCGTGACCTGGTCGCCAAGCTGACCGGCAAGCAAGTGACCGAGCAGCAGGCGCTCAAGGCAGTGAAAGCGGTGACCAATGGCTGAGCCTCACCTGGTAGCCGAGACCCACGCTCCGGCGACCGAGCACCACGAGCAGCCGGAATTACTTGGAATCACCGCGCCGATGTGGATCGCGCTGGCGATGATCGTCGTGCTGGCGATCCTCGTCTGGCAGAAGGTTCCCGGGGCGATCGGCAAGGCGCTCGACAAGAAGATCGGCGGAATTCGCGAGCAGCTGGCCGAGGCCGAGGCACTCCGCAAGGAGGCCGAGGCGCTGAAGGCCGAATATGCCGCCAAGGCGGCCCAGGCGGAGAGCGAGGCCGCGGCAATGGTCGAGCGCGCGCGTCATGAGGCGGACGCGATGATCGAGAAGGCCCGTCAGGACGCCGACGCTTTGGTCGAACGCCGCGCCAGG
>DATAKH010000260.1:0-8003 GCA_036261735.1 Sphingomicrobium sp. | reverse complement strand
TCGCCGATCACCACTCCGGCGGCGTGGGTCGAGGCATGGCGCGGAAGCCCTTCCAGCTTCATGGCCAGGTCGAACAGTCGCTTGACGTCCGGTCCGCCCTTATATTCGGCGGCCAGCTCGGAAACGCCGTTTAGCGACCGCTCCAGTGTCCAGGGGTCGGTCGGGTGGTTGGGAATCAGCTTGGCGAGGCGGTCGACCTGACCATAGCTCATCTGAAGGACTCGCCCAGTGTCCTTGAGCACGGCGCGCGCCTTCAAGCGTCCGAAGGTGATGATCTGGGCGACCTTGTCCCGGCCATACCGCTGCTGGACGTAGGCGATGACCTTGTCGCGATGCGTTTCACAGAAATCGATGTCGAAGTCCGGCATCGATACGCGCTCGGGATTGAGGAAGCGCTCGAACAGCAGGTCGAGGGCGATCGGGTCGAGATCGGTGATTGTCAGCGCCCAGGCCACGACCGAGCCGGCGCCGGATCCACGGCCAGGACCGACGGGAATGTCGTTCGCCTTCGCCCATTTGATGAAATCGGCGACGATCAGGAAATAGCCTGCGAAGCCCATGTTGATGATGATGTCGAGCTCGTAATCGAGCCGCTCGAGATAGGCTTGGCGGTCCTCGTCGCTGCGCCCTGACAGCCGCGCTTCCAGGCCCGCCCCAGAATCCCGCCGAAGCTGCTCGTCTTCGTCTTCTCCGAGCCGCGGAAGGATCGGGCTTCGCTTCGGAGCGCCGACGGCGCAGCGCCGGGCGACGACTGCGGTATTGGCAATGGCCTCGGGAATGTCGGCGAACAGTTCCGCCATCATCGGCCCGCTCTTCAACCACGCTTCGGGCGAGGAAGTCGCGCTTCGGTCCGCGCTCTCGACATATTCGCCGGCGGCGATGCACAGCATCGCGTCGTGGGCGGCGTGGAAGCTCGGATCGATATAGGCTGCGGGATTGGTCGCAACGAGCGGCAGACCTCGATCGTACGCAAGGTCGATCAGCGCCTCTTCCGCCGCTTCCTCGACCGGATCGCCGCGGCGGACCAGTTCGACATAGAGGCGGTCCGCAAACAGCGCCTGCAGCCGGTCGAGATAGGCTTCCGCCTTGGCCGACTGGCCGTCGGCAAGCAGGCGCGCCAAAGCGCCCTCGGCGCCCGCCGTCAGCGCGATCAATCCTTCATTGAGCCCCTCCAGCTTGTCGAACGCGACATGCGGCTGCTCGCTTAGCGGGCGGTCGAGGTGTGCAGCGGAGACCAGCTTGCACAGGTTGGAATAGCCCTGCTCGTCCTTGGCCAGCAGCACGAGCCAGTCGATCGCTTCCCCAAGGTCCGATGGCCTCGCGACCGCGAGCGCGGCTCCGATGACCGGCTGCACGCCTTTGCCGATGCAGGCCTCGGTGAACGGCATGGCCGCATAGAGGCCGTTGCGGTCGGTCAGCGCGACGGCTGGAAAGCCGAGCTTCGCCGCCTGCGCGGCGATTGCTTTCGGCTCCATCGCGCCTTCCAGCATCGTGAAGCAGGAGAAGACTCGAAGAGGAACGTAGGGACCGGTCACTCGGCAACTATGCGGTCACAGCAGGCGGCACGAAAGCGGCTTTTGCCACTTATCCCCAACTAGCCGCGCCAGCGGTCGGCGACGATGTCGCTGATCTCCCGCATCCGGCTTCGGTAGGTGTTGGCGATACACTCGTTGTTGGAGCAGCGGTTTCGGTACGACAGGAAGCGATCGCGGGTACGTTCCAGGAGCCGCCGCTGTCCTCGGTCCGCCTCCATCATCGCGCGGTTGAACTGGGCCGCCATTTGCCGGTCGAGGCTGGCGAGGCCGGGATCGTTGCAGACGGCGATTTCGCTCCTCGAGCGGGCATCGTCGCAATCGAAGCTTGGGTTGGCCTGCATCGGCTGGGGCTGTTCCATCTGATCCGGCAGCTCAGTCTGGTCTTCGGTTACCTCGTTTTCGAGATCGGGAAGCTCGGCCGGCGCAGTCGGCTCAGCTGCGCGAGTGCGTGACACGGTCGCAAGCGGAACAACGATCGAATCGGCGTTGCCGAGGCGAACGACATTGCCGGTGCCGTCAGCGGCGGGCTGGACCATGTAATCGAGATCGCCGGACAGCGACCTCCGCCCACCTGCGACGGCCACTCCGGGCGGGAGGCCAAGAACCGCAGTCCCGCTGCAGGTCACACTGTTCAGGCGATCGTCGACTCCCCGGACGATCGGCCCGCTGATCCGCAGCAGCGCGAAATCGGCGAGGCGCGCATAGGCCTGCTCGTCGCTTCCGCGGACTCCGGCGGCCCGCCGGAACAGCTCGCGCCTGATCGCATCGTAGGTCGACTGGGCCGCGCACCATGCCTGGGGATCCGCGTCTGCCGAGGCAGCTTCATTGGTTTCGATCGCGTTTTCGCTGCCCTTGATGCCGGTGTCCCAAACCGAGCTTGCGAGCAGGATTCCCGCGAGCACCGCAGCGACTAGCGCCACGATCAGCCAGCGGTTGAAGCGCTTGCGGCGCTCAACCTTGGTTTCGCCGATCTCGCTTTCGTCTTCCATTATTCTAGCACGCCTTCGTGGAGCCGGAGCACTCGATCCATCTTCTTCGCCAGCCGTTCGTTATGGGTCGCCACCAGGGCCGCGCTCCGTTCACCTCGGACCAGATTCAAGAACTCCCCGAAAACGGTGTCGGCGGTCGCCTCGTCGAGATTGCCGGTCGGTTCGTCGGCAAGGATCAGCGGCGGGCGGTTGGCAAGGGCGCGGGCAACGGCAACGCGCTGCTGCTCGCCGCCGGAAAGCTTTGACGGGCGGTGCTCGAGCCGGTCCTTGAGACCCAGCGTCGTCAGCAAGCCATCGGCACGCGCCTTCGCCGCCTCCTTCCCGGCGCCGCGGACGAGCTGGGGGAGTACGACATTCTCGCTCGCGTTGAATTCGGGGAGCAAGTGATGGAACTGATAGACGAAGCCGAGCAGCTCGCGCCGGGTCTGGGTTCGGCCGGCATCGTCAAGCTCGGACGCTTCGCGCCCTTGCAGCCGGATCGACCCCTCGAACCCGCCCTCAAGCAGCCCCACCGCCTGCAGCAGGGTCGACTTGCCCGATCCCGACGGGCCCAGCAGCGCCACGATCTCACCGGGCATCACCTTGAGATCGACGCCGCGAAGGACCTCGATCGTCACTTCCCCCTGGGTAAAGCTGCGCTTCAGGCCGCGGGTTTCGAGAACCGGCTCACTCATAGCGGAGCACCTGCACCGGATCGGTGCTTGCCGCCTTCCACGCGGGGTAGAGCGTAGCGAGGAACGATAGCACCAGCGCGGTCAGGACGATGGCGGTGACTTCCACCACGTCCGTCTTGGCCGGCAAGTCGGAAAGGAATCGGACCGACGGGTCCCACAGGTTCTGGCCGGTGAGATACTGGATCGCGTTCACTACCCCCTGCCGGAAAAACAGGAAGATCGATCCGAGGATCAGCCCGAGCACGATCCCCAGCGAGCCGATTGTCACTCCGACGGTGACGAACACCTTCATCATGCCGCGCTGGCTGGCGCCCATCGTCCGGAGGATCGCAATGTCGCGGGTCTTGGCCCGGACCAGCATGATCAACGATGAGAGGATGTTGAACACTGCAACGAGCACGATCAGCGAAAGCACGATGAACATTGCCACACGCTCGATCTCCAGGGCCTCGAACAGCGCCGAGTTCATTTCCTTCCAGTCGATCAGAACGCCGTTGCCCTGCACGAGCGGCTGCAACGGCGCGAGAATGGAATCGACGCGGTCGGGATTGGTCGTCTGAAGCTTGATCGTGCTGACGCTGTCGCCGATCAGCAGCAGCTTCTGTGCGTCCTGCATCGGCATGATGACGAAGCTGTTGTCATAGTCGTAGATTCCGACCTCGAACACCGCGGCGACGGTGTAGGAGACGATCCTGGGAACCGTCCCAACCACCGTCGATCGGCCTTCGGGGCTGATCAGGCTAATCGAGCTTCCGGGGTAGGCGCCGAGCGCTTCGGCGAGCCGCGATCCGATCGCCACCCGGTCGTTGTCAGGTGTCACCAGCCGCAGGTCGCCGGACTTGACGTTGCCGGCGATCACCGGGTTGTTCTGAATATCCTCCAACCGCATTCCGCGAACCAGCACGCCTTCGACGCGGCCGTTTGAAGAGGCCATCAGCGGTTGCTCGATCAGCGGAGTCGCCGAGGTTACTCCGGGAAGCTTGCGCGCCGTTTCGGCAATCCGCTGCCAGTCCTGCAGCTGGCCCTCATAGCCCTGAACAATTGCGTGGCCGTTGAGGCCGGTGATCTTGTCGAACAGCTCGGCGCGGAAGCCGTTCATCACGCTCATCACGATGATCAGCGCCGCGACCCCGAGCGCGACCGCGACCAGGCTGATCGAGGCGACGAGGAAGATGAACCCCTCGCCCTTGCCGGGAAGCAGGTAGCGGCGAGCGACCATCCGCTCGTAGGAGTTGAGGATCATGCCGCCAGCCTCGCGAGGGCCGATTCCACGCTGACTTCCTCGCGTTCCCCGGTCGAACGCCGCTTCAGTTCAACCACCCCGTTCGCGATCCCGCGCGGACCGACGACGACCTGCCAGGGCAGCCCGATCAGGTCCATCGTCCCCAGCTTCACTCCGCCGCGCTCGTCGCGGTCGTCGTAGAGAACTTCGACCACCGCATTTTGCAGCTTCTCGTAGAGGTCCTCGGCCGCGGCGACGGTCGCTTCATCGTCCTGACGCATGGTGACGATTCCGACCGCCCACGGAGCTACCGAGTCCGGCCAGATGATTCCCGCCTCGTCGTGGCTCGCCTCAATGATGGCGGCGACCAGCCGCGACACGCCGATTCCGTAGCTGCCCATCATAGGCGTGACCATCTGGCCGTCCGGGCCGGAGACCTTCAGCCCCATCGGCGCCGAATATTTGTCGCCGAAGTAGAAGATGTGGCCGACCTCGATCCCGCGGCCGGTCCGCCGGCGCTCCTCCGAGATTTCCGCCCACTTTTTTTCATCGTGGGTTTCATCGGTCGCTGCATAGGTCGAGCTGACGTCGCTGAAGAGGCTGTGAAGCCCGGCGGCATCGTCGTAGCGAAGCTCGGACCCACTCCAGTCCATCTCGTCGAAGGCGGCGTCGTAATAGACCTCGCTTTCGCCGGTCGGAGCGAGGACGATGAACTCGTGGCTGAGATCGCCGCCGATCGGTCCGGACGCGGCCGCCATCGGAACGGCTCGAATGCCCATCCTCGAAAAGGTGCGCAGATAGGCAAGCAGCTGCGTGTAATAGCTCAGCCGCGCCCCCGCCTCGTCGACATCGAAGCTGTAGGCGTCCTTCATAAGGAATTCGCGGCCGCGCATCACTCCGAAGCGCGGTCGCACCTCGTCCCTGAATTTCCACTGTATGTGGTAGAGCGTTCGCGGAAGGTCGCGATAGCTCTTGAGCTCGTCGCGGACGATCGCGGTCAGCATTTCCTCGTTGGTCGGACCGTAGAGCATCTCGCGGTCGTGCCGGTCGCGTATTCGCAGCATTTCTGGGCCGTAGGCATCGTAACGGCCGCTCTCGCGCCACAGTTCTGCCGACTGGATCGTCGGCATCAGGATTTCCTGGGCGCCGGCGCGATCCTGCTCCTCGCGAACGATCTGCTCGATCTTCTGGAGGACTCGAAGGCCGACCGGGAGCCACGCGTAAATTCCGGCGGAAGTCTGCCTGACGAGGCCGGCGCGGAGCATCAGCTTGTGGCTGACGATCTGCGCATCCGAGGGGCTTTCCTTCAAGACCGGCAGAAAAGCGCGGGAAAATCGCAAGTTTGGTTCCTCGAAATGGCTGTTTGCGGCCGAAGCCCTAAGGTGCTCGACAGCGCAACGCAACGTGAAGCAATCTGTGGCGGGCCCGCCACAGCGTCGGCGCAAAAGCCTCGATGACGGCCATGCCGGGGTGACAAGCGCTGCAAATGCGGTTTAGCTCCGATCCGTGCCGAATGCTTCCGCCCTCGGGCGATGTTCGGGGCCGCTCGAAAGACGGCGGAGACATGTTAAGGGGGCTGACGAGCAATCGTCACGCAGGACGCCCGGATCGCAATGCGGTCCGGGCGTTTGCTTTTGAAGGCCCGATGACGGGTTGGTAGCGGAGGAGGGACTTGAACCCCCGACACGCGGATTATGATTCCGCTGCTCTAACCAGCTGAGCTACTCCGCCCCACCAAAGGCCGCGCGGGCGCGGCCGCATCTGCCTGGAAGCCTGCGCCCGAAGCCGGGCGCGGGCGGCGATATAAGAGCGGCGAGTGGGCCGGTCAACGAACGAGCGACTTGCAGGAACCGGTAACGGCTGATCACGTTGAGCCGATCAGCACGAGAGACATTTGATGGACCCTGCAACACCCCTAGAGACCCTCTGCCGGATTGTCCTGCGAGCGCGAGAATATGAAGCGCAGACCCCCAGCGACTACGATCCCGACGAGGCGGCCGACAATGTCGATGACGAAGACGAAGGATCGCTGTCGGTCCTCGACGATTCGATCAACGATAGCGTCGAGGAGGAGCTTCGTTCGATCCTCGAAGACCTCGGCGAGGACCAGCTGATGGAAGTTCTCGCCTTCTGCTGGGTAGGCGCCGGCAATTACGAGGCTTCCGACTGGAACGAAGCTCTCCAGGAAGCGCAGGAGATGCACGACGACGGCGGCACCGAGACTGTGATCGACGAGCTTCTCGAAATGCCGATGCTTCCCTCCGTGCTCGAAGCCGGGCTCGCGGCCTTCGACCTCAGCTGCGACGGGATCGGCGAGCTTACCTAACGGAAGCGCCAGCTCCCCAGCGGCTCCCACTGGCCATCCAAATAGCGGTTGAGCTGGAGACCGGCGACGGCAAGCGGCCGGGGCTCGAAGTCCGACCTTAACTCGCGAAGCAGTGCCCGGGCGACGCGCGCCTCGACCTTGTTCTGGATCGTCACGTGCGGAGTCCAGCGCCCCAGGTCCTGCGGTGTCAACAGGCCGCGGAACTCTTCGGCAAGATCGTCGCGAATAGCTCCCAGCGCTGGCGAGGAGATTCGAAGCGCGACGCCGCTGTCGAGGTCCATCACGCCCGCAATCTCGGCGTCGGGAGCAGAAGCAGACGCGGCTCGAGCGAGACTTCGGCGAACCTCGTCCTCGGCTGAAGGAGGCAAAGTTCGGAACAACGTCAAATGCGCGGGCACGCGATTGCGGTCGGCGGGGTAATGGAGCCGCCGAAGCGCGTCGAGCCAGGCGAAGTCGGACTTGTCGATCTCCGCCATCACGATGAGCGCGCCGGGCATGCCGCCTCAGATCTCGACCTGGCTTCCCAGTTCGATCACGCGATTGGGCGGAAGCTTGAAAAATTCCATTGCGCTCTGGGCATTGCGAAGCATCCACGCAAACAGCTTCTCGCGCCAGAGCGGCATGGCGGGCCTGGCGGCGGGAAGCAGGGTCTGTCGAGCCAAGAAGAAGCTGGTGTCCATCGTTTTGCAGGTTGGACCGACGCCTTTGACCTTTGCCAGAGCGGCGGGCACGTCGATTTCCTCCATGAAGCCGTGCCGCAATATGATCCGGTAAAAGCCCGAACCGTAGTCCTTCACCGCCGCCCTTTCGCCGGTGTGGATGAAGGGCACATCTTCGATTCGAATGGTCACGAGGAATACCCGCTCATGCAGCACCTTATTGTGCTTCAGGTTGTGGAGCAGCGAGTGCGGCACACCTTCCGGGCTCGTCGTCATGAACACAGCGGTGCCGGGGACCCGAGTGGCGCTCGTCGCTGCAGACTTGATGAAAATAGGCATTGGAAGGGATGCCTCTTCCATTCGGTCGAGCATGAGCTTGCGGCCCCGAGACCATGTGGTGAGGACGGTGAACCCGATCAGACCGACCAATAGCGGGAACCAGCCGCCGTTCGGCACCTTGGTCAGGTTTGCGGCAAAGTATGTCGTGTCGACCAGGAAGAAGGTGGCGAGAAGCGGCCATGATGCCCAGCGCGGCCATTTCCACAGCGACGAGAGGACCACCGCCAGCAGGAAGGTGTCGATTAGCATCGCCCCCGTC
>DATAKH010000255.1:0-6177 GCA_036261735.1 Sphingomicrobium sp. | reverse complement strand
CACGCAGACCCGCGCGGTGTTCGTCGCGGATTCGGTCGAGAACAAGAAGTTCACCAAGCGCATCGCCTTCAACGTCATCCCCCACATCGACGTCTTCCTCGACGACGGCTCGACCAAGGAAGAATGGAAGATGATGGTGGAAACGAAGAAGATCCTCGGTTCGAAGATCAAGCTCACCGCCACTTGCGTTCGGGTTCCGGTGTTCGTCGGCCATTCCGAAGCGGTCAACGTCGAGTTCGAGGACGAGCTTTCCGCGGCGCAAGCGAAGGAGATACTCCGCGAGGCGCCGGGCGTGATGCTGGTCGATAAGCACGAGGACGGCGGCTACGTCACGCCTGTCGAGTGCGTCGGCGAATATGCGACCTACGTCAGCCGGGTGCGCGACGATCCGACCGTCGACAACGGCCTGTCGCTGTGGATCGTCAGCGACAATTTGCGCAAGGGAGCGGCCCTGAACGCGGTGCAAATCGCCGAGCTTCTTGGCCGCAAGCACCTGCAGAAAGCGGCGTGAGGGAGCCTCGCCTAATGTCCGGCGGCTGCGCTTGCGGCCGCGTTCGCTTCACCGCGAAAATCGACAATGACGACGCTTATCTGTGTCACTGCCGGATGTGCCAGCGCTCGAGCGGCTCCATCTCGATCGCCTTCAAGAATGTGAAGGCCGAGGACGTCGCCTGGGAGTCCGGGCCCGACTGGTACGAGAGTTCGCCGATCGCGCGCCGGCCCTATTGCAGCGCGTGCGGAACCTCGCTCGGCTTTCGCTACAAGGAAGGCAGCGGCAACATCGACCTTACCGTCGCCAGCTTCGACGACCCGTCGCGCTTCGAGCCAAAGCACCATTTCGGCGTCGAGAGCATGCACCGGGCGTGGCTCAACACCGAGGGGCTGCCAGAGTACCGAACCGACGAGCACAAGCCGCTGGTCGAGCGGTGGACCAAGGCGACAGGAAAGATGCCGGACTGACGGGACGCCCTAAGCTTTTCGGTGCCGGGTTCGCCACCGCCTCAGGAGCCTGAACCTCCACCAGACGGTTCCAACGGCGAAACCGAGCACCAGGCCAATGACAGCGAAGCTTAACATGCCCAAGGCGGTTGGAGCCGAGACGTCCAGCAGCTGCGACCCAAGGCTGCTCGCCAGCTGGTCGGCGTGCTCGCTCGAGGAGTGATGCAGTAGAAATCGGCCGAATCGGTAGGCGGCAATGTAAACCGGCGGGAAGGTGATCGGGTTCGTCACCAGAGTCGCGGCGGCGGCGAGAGGGACATTGGCCCGGAGCGGCACTGCGAACAGCGCTGCCAGCACGAACTGGCCGATCGGAAGGATGAACGCGGCGAAAAGACCCACAGCCAGCGCGCGGGGGACGCTTCGGCGGTTGAGGTGCCACAGCGACGGATGCCCGAACAGATGGGCAAATGGCCGCAGCCAACGGTTCTTAAGGATCGAGTCCCGGTCTTTCATCGCCGATCCGCATAGGCGAAGCCTTCGCCCGTGCGCCAGACGCAGCTTCCACTCCTTTCAAATCCGCTATCCTGAATCATTCTCTCGTGGCAAAAACCGCCGCGTCGCACTGTCTCTCGAGGATTGGGGGGATCACGATGGCCACTCTCGCTCAAGAGCCCTTTACGCCGGTGGTTGGCGACGAACGATTCTTTCTCCGCGGCGCCATTGTAATGACCCTGTTCGTTGTCGCCGGTTTCTCATTCCAGCTGGCGATGGGGAGGTCGACGTTCGCGTCGCCTCCGCTGGTCCATGCACACGCCATCTTCTTCATGGGCTGGGTCGCGATCTATTTGCTTCAGAACGTTTTCGTCGCGACCGGCCGGATGACTCTTCACCGGCGCCTCGGCTGGATTGCGGTCGGCTGGATCGTGCCGATGATCGTCCTCGGTTGCATCGTCACGTTCGCCATGGTCCAGCGCGGCCAGGTGCCGTTCTTTTTCCGGCCTGCTCACTTCCTGATCTTCGACCCCATGTCGGTGTTCGCCTTCGCCGGCCTGACCATCGCCGCCGTCGTCATGCGCCGGCGTACGGAGTGGCATCGCCGGCTGCATTTCTGCGGAATGTCCATCCTGATCGCCCCCGCTTTCGGGCGTCTTCTCCCCTTGCCGCTCCTGCAACCGATCGGGTGGGAGGTCTCGTTCGCCGTCGTGTTGCTATTTCCAATCGTGGGCGCCTGGTCGGACATCCGGCGGAGCGGGCGCGTGCACCCGGGCTGGATTTACGGGATCGCGACGATGCTCGGCACGTTGCTCCTGGTTGAAGCGATCACCTACAGCCCGGCCGGGACCGCAATCTATTCGTGGGTGACCGAGGGCACTCCCGGCGAGTCCGTCGCTCCGCTCGATTTCGCCGCGCCCCCTGACGGGCCGCTGATGACCGGGCGAACCTGAACCCCGGGCACAGCACGGCCTGCACAAATCCCTGTCCTACAGAGCCGCATCTGTGGCAGTGCGTGTGGAATGCGACTTGTTGGATTGGACCGGCCCTTGCTGAGCCTCGGCGGCTACGCGGCTGGATCGCTTAAGGTCACGAAAATGGCGCTTCATCGCGTGACTTTAGTGAACATAAGCAACGAGATGGTGAATGGCTGACCCGGCTCTCCATCGCTGGACCGCCTCCGACGGAGTCGAGCTCGCCTTTCACGAGGTCGGCGATGGCAGAGCGGTCATCCTGCTTCACGGGCTGTTCTCGAGCGCCGAGATGAACTGGATCAAGTTCGGCCACGCCGAGCGCATCGCAAGCGAAGACTTCCGGGTCATCATGCCGGATCTCCGCGCGCATGGGGAATCGGCCAAGCCGCACGATGCCGGCTCCTATCCGCCCGGAATCCTGGCGCGCGATGTCAGCGAGCTTGTGCAGCATCTCGGCCTCGATAGCTTCGACCTCGGCGGCTTCTCGCTGGGGGCCCGAACGACGATCGAGGCGGTGGGCGAGGGGCGGAGCCCGGGGAAGGCCGTTCTCGGCGGAATGGGGCTCGAGGGGCTGCAGCGCTGGGGCCGTCGCAAGCAATTCTTCCTCGATGCGATCGAGCTGTTCGACACCGCCTCGCGCGGCGATCCGCACTGGCTGTCGATCCAGTTCATGAAGACGATGAAGATCGACCGCGAGGCGGCAGCCCACCTGCTCAACAGCTTCGCGGATTGCGAGGATGGATGGCTGGACAAGTTCACCATGCCGACTTTGGTCGTGTGTGGAAGCGAAGATCATGACAACGGCTCCGGCGAGGAGCTTGCGCGGGCGCTTCCCGATGCGGTCTATCGCGAGGTGCCGGGGACTCACATGAGCTCGGTGACGAAGCCCGAGTTCGGGGCCGCGATCGCCGAGTTTCTCGCCTCGCCGGGTTGACGGTCTGCCGCCAAAGTTACAGCGTTCGAGGACGCGAAAAATTCATCAGTTTCAGGACGAGGACACCTGCCCATGAAATTCGCCGCTTCAGTTTCGCTCGTCGCTTTGGCGCTCGCCGGCTGCGCGACAAATGCCGCGCCGCCCCTCGCAACCGCGGGCGGGGATCCGCTAGCCCCGCCGCCGGCGGTCAACACCGGGCCGGTACCCACCGCCGCGATGGCCGACGAGTTCGTCGCCCGAGCCGAGAAGCAGCTTGCCGACCTGTCGGTCGACGTGGCCAGGGCCAGCTGGATCAACGCCACCTACCTCACGCAGGACACCGATGCGCTCGCCGCCACGCTTGGCGCGGAATATACCGAGCTCCAGGTCCAGCTCGCGACGGAAGCCGCCCGGTACAACGACGTTCCGGGCCTGTCCTACGATACGCAACGCAAGCTCAACATCCTGAAACAGAGCATCGTCGCCCCGGCGCCGACCGTTCCCGGAGCGGCCGACGAGCTGTCGACCCTGCTGACCGGAATGCAGTCCGCCTACGGCAAGGGGCAGGGCACCTACAAAGGCAAGCCGACCCCGGGCGTCGAGCTCGAAGAGCTGATGGGCACCGTTCGCGACCCCGCGCTGCTCAAGGAAATGTGGGTCAGCTGGCACAACAATGTCGGTGCTCCGATGCGCGACGAATACCAGCGTTTCGTCGACCTCTCCAATCAGGGCGCCCGCGAGCTCGGCTATTCCGACACCGGCGCGATGTGGCGCTCCGGCTACGACATGACTCCGGAGGAGTTCGCCGCCCTCACCGATCAGCAATGGTCGCAGGTGAAGCCGCTTTACGACGACCTCCACTGCTATGTCCGGAGCGAGCTCAATGACAAATACGGCGATTCGGTGCAGCCCGACAGCGGGCCGATCCGCGCCGACCTTCTCGGCAACATGTGGGCGCAGGAATGGGGGACGATCTACGACATCGTCGCTCCTCCGGGCGCCGGCGATATCGGCTACGACCTCACCGCTCTCCTGAAGGCGAACGACTATACGCCGGAGAAGATCGTGAAGACCGGCGAGAATTTCTTCTCCTCGCTCGGCTTCGCTCCGCTTCCGCAGACGTTCTGGGAGCGGTCGATGATCACCAAGCCGCGCGACCGCGAGGTGGTCTGCCATGCGTCTGCGTGGGACATCGACAATGTCGACGATATCCGGATCAAAATGTGCACCCAGGTGAACGCGACGGACTTCGTCACCGTCCACCACGAACTTGGCCACAATTATTACCAGCGCGCCTATGCCGGGCAGCCGTTCCTCTACAAGGACAGCGCCAACGACGGCTTCCACGAGGCGATCGGCGACACGATCGCGCTAAGCGTCACGCCGGCGTACCTGGCCCAGATCGACTTGCTTCCGGAGAACAAGATCCCGCCGGCGAGCCGCGATGTCGGGCTGTTGCTGAACCAGGCAATGGACAGCATCGCCTTCCTTCCGTTCGGGCTACTCGTCGACAAGTGGCGCTGGGGCGTTTTCTCGGGGGAGATCGCTCCGGCCAATTACAACAAGGCGTGGACCGACCTCAGGCTTCGCTACCAGGGCATCGTTCCGCCGGTCGAGCGGACCGAAGCGAATTTCGATCCGGCGGCGAAGTTCCACATTCCCGGCAACACTCCCTACACCCGCTATTTCCTCGCCCGCATCCTGCAGTTCCAGTTCTACAAGGCGGCGTGCGAGCAGGCCGGGTGGACGGGGCCGCTCCACCGCTGCTCTTTCTACAACAACAAGGAAGTCGGGCAGAGGCTGAACGCGATGCTCGAAATGGGCAAGTCGCGGCCGTGGCCGGAAGCGCTCCAGGCGTTCACCGGATCGAACCGGATGTCGGCCGAGCCCATGATCGAATATTTCGCGCCGCTGCAGGCATGGCTGAAGCAGCAGAATCGCGGCAAGCGATGCGGGTGGTGATGTAAGAAAAAGGGGCGCCCCGCGAGGGACGCCCCGATGGTCTCATGGACCGGTTGATTACATGGTCGTGGCTTGCGGAGTCGCCCGGCCGGCGGTTCGGCGGGCCTTTGCCGTATGCCCGGTGCTCTTCGCCGTGTTCCGCGACGACTCGATTGCGCTGGACTCGTTGGGGCCCTCGGTCATTGCGAGCTCACGACCGGAATTGGTTGACTCCATGTTCATGGTCCAGTCGCTGATCTGGTCGCTCAGCCGGCTGACCTGGTCGCTGATCTGGTTGCGCTTCGACCACAGGAAAACGCCGGCGCCTACCGCTGCGGCCGCTGCTGCGGCGCTCGCCATCGGCCGGTCTCGGACGGTGTCCATCCAGTCGCTGCTGTATTGGTTGCGGCCGGTCGGATTGTTGTTCTGGCGGCCGCGCTGATTGGTTCTTGCCATTCAATACTCTCCTTTACGCTAATGGAGATTCAACGATCACAAGCGGCCGCCGTTGCGGACCATCGGTTGAGGAGAGGCGTCCAAGCGACGGGCGACGAAGACGGGGCTTAGAGCTGCTCGAGCATGTGCTCCGCGCTCGATGCCTTGTATTCGCCCGGAGCCTCGACATTGACCTGCTCGACGACGCCGTCGTCGACGATCATCGAGTAGCGCTGGCTGCGCTTGCCCATGCCGAACTTGGAGCCGTCCATAGCCAGGCCCACGGCATCCGCGAACTCGCCATTGCCGTCGGCAAGCATCGTGATGTCGCCGGATCCGTCATTCTCGCCCCAGGCGGCCATGACGAAGGGGTCGTTGACCGAGATGCAGGCGATTTCGTCGACTCCCTTCGCCTTCAGCTCCCCGGCCTTGTCGACGTAGGAGGGAAGGTGCCGGGCGGAACAGGTTGGAGTAAAGGCACCT
>DATAKH010000254.1:0-3673 GCA_036261735.1 Sphingomicrobium sp. | reverse complement strand
GGCGACTTGGCGGCAGTCGCGAGTGCCGTCCTGGCAGGGCGCCGTTCCGTGGAGATCAACTGGTCCATTGCCGCCAATGCAGCGTCAGCATCGCGCCTGTCCAATGCAGTCATGAGCTCGGCGAAGCGCGAGCTGAACTGCGCTCCGGCCTTCGCTGTTTCGGTAGCCTTCATGATCCGCGGGTGAGAGGTCGGAAAGCCGCTTTCGCCGATCAGCAACTCCTCGTGGAGCTTCTCGCCGGGACGAAGGCCGATTTCGACGATCTCGATATCGCCATCGTCCCCGGTCTCGGCAACGACTGCGAGCCCGCTAAGCTGGATCATCATCTTTGCGAGGTCGTAGATCGCAACCGGCTCGCCCATGTCCAGCAGGAAGATCTCGCCGCCCTCCGCCATTGCGCCGGCCTGGACGACCAGCTGGGCAGCCTCCGAAATCGTCATGAAGTACCGCGTCGCCTGGCGGTCGGTAATCGTCACCGGACCCCCGGCGGCAATCTGGCGCCGGAAAAGCGGAACGACAGAACCGCTCGAGCCAAGCACGTTGCCGAACCGGACCGCACTGTAGCGGGTTCCGTCCTGCGCAGCGGCCCGGCTCTGGACGATCATCTCGCAAACCCGCTTCGACGCGCCCATCACGCTGGACGGACGGACGGCCTTGTCCGTGCTGACGAGGGTAAAATCCTTCACCCCAAATTGTTCGGCGAGCATGCAGCAATTGTAGCTGCCAAGGACGTTGTTTCGAATTCCCGCCAGCGGGTCCGTCTCGACGAGCGTGACATGCTTATAGGCAGCGGCATGGAAAACCGTGTCCGGCGAATATTGGCTAAACACGCGCTCAAGGTCGCGCGGGTCCGCGACGTCGACGAGCCGCGGTTCGATTTCGACGTCGAGCCGATGGCGTTCGCACAGCTCGCGAAGCTCTGAATCGATCAGGTACAGCGCATATTCCGACCTCTCCGCCAGGATGATCCTGGACGGGGACTGGAGCACGATCTGCCGCGTAAGCTCGCTGCCGATCGAGCCCCCGGCGCCTGTGACCATCACCGACTGGCCGGTAATTTTCGCTGACATCAGACGTGGATCCGGGGCGACCTGATCCCGCCCCAGCAGCTCTTCGATCCGGACCTGGCGAAGGTCGTTCACGGATACCCGCCCCGATGCAATTTCCGCCAGGTCGGGAAGCGACCGGACGCCGACTCCCGGCGCAATGGCTCGCACTTCATCGATGATCGCGCGCCGCCGCGATCGGGAAGCACCGGGAATAGCCAGCAGAACCTCGTCAACCGGGTTCCTCGCGAGCACGTCTTCCAGTTCGGCGGCGTGCCAGATCCTGTGCTCTTCCAGGCGGCGCCCGCGAAGGAGCGGATTGTCGTCGACGAATCCGACGACGTGGAACTCGGGATGGTTCTTGATGGACACGCTAAGCTCGCGGCCCGTGACGCCGGCGCCGTAGATCAGCACGTCGCGCCCGCCGTCGCGCCGCTGCGAGTATAACGTGTCGCGCAACAGCGCCGACAGGATGATCCTGGAAGAGGCAAGGACAAGGAACAGCATCAGCGGCACAAGCAGGGACAGTGTCCGCGGAACGCCGTCCCCGACCTCCAGGATGACGACCAGAACCGTCATCAGCAGGGCAATGATTGCACAGCTCGTCGCTAGGTCGCGGATCGCCCACGCGCCGGAAAACCGGAGCATGGAGCGGTAAACCCCCTGGAACGGTGCGACCGCGAGCCACATCGCGCACGTCATTACGACCAGCGCGAGCGCGACCGGCGTAAACACCCGCCATTCCCCAACTCGAAGCGAATAAGCGAACAGTGCCGCAAACGCGCACAGCGCGAGGTCGAGCGTGATTACCATCGCGGTCCTCGCGCGCGGCGAGAAACGGAACAGGAGCAACAGGTATCGCTTGAGTGCGCTCATTCCTGTCTGGCCCTCGCGCCAATGGGACGTGAGGGCGCGGCCCTCGACCGGTCACCGTGCGGAACCAGACCCATATCCAACGCGCCACTCCTCCGGACAGGATTCCGTAAGCCCCCGCGCGGGCGATTAGGGCATAGCCTAAGCCGATGCACTTCGGTAGGAAATTTGTCCAATTTCAATATTCGAAGGCTTCGACGCGTGATGCTGCTCCACTTCGGCTTTGCCGCATGAACCAGATGCGGCCGCCGCCAAGGCCCCGGCGCGGCCCCAAATCCGCCGACGGGAGAGCGGAGCGAAACGACAACATCCGCCACAAGAAGGTGCTGCTGGTCGGCTCGCACGCGCCGACGCTGGTGAATTTTCGAACTCCGCTGATCTCGGCGATTGTCGCCCGCGGGCATGAAGTGGTTGCCGTTGCTTCGCATATGGACGCGGAATCGGCCGAAACACTCCGCCAGCTTGGCGCCCGCTCTCACGAGTTGCAGCTTGCGAACCAGAGCCTGAACCCGCTCGCAATGTGGGGGGCCATCGATGAGTTGAGGCGTCTCATTCGCGCGGAGACCCCGGACGTCGTCATCGCCTACACGATCAAGCCGATCCTGGTCGCTGCGATGGCCGCCTCGGCCGAGCGCGTCCCCAGGCTCGTTTCGATGATAACCGGTGCAGGCTATGCGTTCACCCCCGGCGGCGGCGTAAAGCGAACGATGAGCCGGATAGCCGCGACCCAGCTTTACCGGGTGGCGCTCCCCCGCTCTCACGCCGTCGTTTTCCAGAACCCGGACGACGAGGCGCAGTTTCGGCAATTGGGACTCATCGCGGCTGGCCAGGACGTCCGCCTGACCAATGGGTCGGGAGTCGACCTCAAGCACTTCGCTCCAACGCCACTGCCGAAGGGCGCATCCTTCCTGATGATGGCCCGGTTTCTCAAGACGAAGGGAATTCGCGATTACGCCGCGGCGGCAGCGCGGTTGAAAGCGGCCCACCCCGGCGTCGCCGTTCAGCTGGTCGGATGGGCGGATTCGTCGCCGGATTCAATCTCACAGGCCGAGTTGGGCCGGATCATCGAAAGCGGGGTCCTGTTTCGGGGGCGCTTCTCGGACGTTCGTCCTGCGATATCGAACTGCTCCGTGCTTGTCTTACCTTCTTACTACCGCGAGGGCGTGCCGCGATCCGTCCTCGAGGCGATGGCGATGGGCCGAGCAATCATCACGACCGACTCTCCGGGCTGCCGGGAAACGGTACGCGATGGGGTTAACGGCTTCCTCGTCCCGCCACGTGATCCGGACGCACTCTACGCGGCGATGCTCCGGTTCGTGGTCGAGCCCGGGCTTGCAGAGCAAATGGGCGCGGCCTCGCGAAAGATCGCAGAGACGAAATTCGACGTGGACGGCGTCAACGCCGAGCTGTTGTCGGTCGCGGATCTTTAGCCACGAGCCGCCGGCCCGGGCAGCCGATCAGTCTTCCTTCTTCTCAATCAGCGAAACCAGGTCGTCGCGCTCCTTGACCGCGCCATACCGACCCTTGCCGTAGCCGTACTTGCCATAGCCGTAACCATAGCCGTACCCGTAACCATAGCCGTACCCGTAACCATAGCCGCTGCTTTGCGACCGGCTCTTGGTCAGGGTTACGCCCAGGATGTTGCCGCCGGCCGCCATCAGGCGATGGATGGCGTCAACCGCCGCTGAGGTACGGGTCCGGCCGCTCTCAACCACGAGAACGACGGCTTTGACGACCGATGCGATCAGCGGCGT
>DATAKH010000252.1:0-7678 GCA_036261735.1 Sphingomicrobium sp. | reverse complement strand
AAGGAAGAGAACCAGCGTGTTGATGAACCAGCGCCCGACTTCGCCTTCGACATAATCGTCGACGACCTGCTTCAGCCCGTCCACCGAATGCCAGCAGCTGGTGATGACGAACAGCGCCATCGGAACCGCTCCTGCCGGGCTCCTCAGCCATTCGGCGAGCGTCCGCTGGTCGAGCTTGGGAAGGAACAGCAGCGAGGCGACGAACCAGGCGCCGAGCAGCAGCAGAGCGACGCTCGAGATTCGCTCGCCGAGCCAGCCGACCCCGCCGGCCCGGGCGGAGCCGAGCCCGCGGACCTTGCCGAGCTCCGTCGCGCTCTCGCCTATGCTCATTCGAACGCTCCCAGCCAATAGGCCCAGATCAGCGCCGTCGCGGCCAGCGAGCCGATGATCGTCGCGATCGCCCCGGCCTTGTTGGCCCTGAGCTCGAATCCCATCCCGCTGTCCATGATCAGGTGGCGGATTCCGGAGAACAGGTGCTGAAAGAAGGCCCAGGTGAGACCGAATAGCGCCAGTTTCAGGAAGATCTTGGCAAGCGATCCGGCGATCGCCCGCAGGCCGTTCCAGTTGAGGTCGCCCAGATCGCCCCATACGCGGTGGGTGAAGCTCGCATAGGCTTCGGGGCTCCCGGCAATCGCCATGAGCCACCACACCATGATCGCCAGGCCGACGATCGACAAGGCCGCGCCGGTTATGCGGTGGAGGATCGACACCACCATGTGCGGCCCCCAGCGCCAGATTGTCAGGTGAGGCGACAGAGGCCTTTCTCGAGCGGCTGCCATTTGCTTCCCGCTTCCCTTCGAAAAATACGGTCCGGCCGGGTGCTTCGGCCGATGCCCGCTTAAGGCGGCGCCAGCACCCGCGCAAGGCTGCGGCGGCGATACTCGCTGCTCCTAACCCGCCTTTAACCATTGCTGGCGCAAGAGCGCTACCAGCGGGGGGCATTCGTGCCTCAGCGGTGGGTCAGGAACGTACGGAGCGACGAAGCGATGAAGAGCGACACTGCGCATCTGCAGCGGCTGAGCGACAAGCAGGTGAGCGAGCGCCTTGCCGCCTACAATCCCGACGGGTCGCTGGAACGGGACATCCATATTCTCCGGGAATCGGCGATGGACATCGTTGCCGAGGAAATCATCGCCCATTTCGGGGCAGAGCGGGCAGAGCGCTTCGCCAACAACTATGCAGGCAAGGTCGATTCCGCGTGGGTCCAGGCGGTCGCCGAATACGGCCGCGAAATCTACAGCAACAAGCTCTCCGTGCCGGAATATATGGCCAAGCGATCGGAAGCCGCTAGCCGGATCACCGCACGCATGGTCGAGCGCTTCTCGCGTGATCCGGCGAAACTCCAGGAGTGCGTCTCCGGACTGCTTCGGATCGGCCAGTTCGAAACCGACATTATTCTTGCCCAGGTCGCGCTTCTCGAAGCGATCGAAGCCGCGGATGCTCGCGGCAACCAGAGCGACGAGTTCGAGCGCCGGGTCGCCGACCTCGTGCGCGGGAGCACGGAGGAATCGCGGAACCTTTCCGAGCGCACTCGGGCTACCGCCGCTTCGGCCCGCGGAATGCTCGGCAAGACCAGCGAAGTCGCTGCGGCGGCGGAGCAGTCGGCGGTGGCGATGCGCGAAGCCGCCCAGACGGCCGCCGGACTCATCCGCGCGATCGAGGACGCTCGTACCGAAGTCGAAGTCGCAGCCGACGTCGCCACCCGCGCCGGCAGCCAGGCGGAGCAGGCGGTACAGGTCAGCCAGGCGCTTTCCTCGCACGTCGAGGCAATCGAATCGATCCTCAGCCTCATCCGCGACATTGCCGGCCAGACCAATCTTCTCGCCCTCAACGCCACCATCGAAGCGGCGCGCGCCGGCGATGCGGGCCGCGGCTTTGCGGTCGTCGCGCAGGAAGTGAAGAGCCTCGCCTCGCAAACGGCGCGGGCAACCGACGACATCACCGCCAAGATCACCGCCATCCAGCAGGCGACCAAGCAGACTGTCGATGCCAACGGTTCGATCCAGTCCACCGTTGAGGAGGTCCAGACCTCCGCCGACCGGATCCGCGAAGCCATGGAGCTCCAGGCGCAGACCGTGACGATGATCACGGCCGCCGTCGACGAAACCGCGCTCGCCGCCGATTCGATGAGCTCGACGATCGCCGCCATCCGCAGCGACACCGAGAATGTCGCCAAGGACATCGACGAGGTCGAGAAGGGTTTCGGCCGCTTCTCCGAGCAGATCACCGACTTCACGTCGACGACCAAGGAATTCGTCGCCGGCATCGCGGCCTGACTTTCCGCATCGCGTGAGCGCGGCTAAGTCCGCGCTCATGAACATCCTCGTTACTGGAGCGAGCCGCGGGATCGGCGCGGCAACCTATCAACTCCTCAAATCGCGGGGCCATAAGGTTACGGGCCATTCTAGCCGCGGGAGCGAAGAGCTGATCGCCGGCGACCTCATGGATCCGCAGGCGCCTCGCCGGATTTGGGACTTCGCCCTCGATCGCCTGGGCGGCCGCATCGATGTGCTCGTCAACAATGCCGGGATTTACGAGGGCGTGGCCGAGGATGGGTCCGACGGCGATTGGCACGCAGCCTGGGATCGGACCAATCGGATCAACCTGCAATCCGCGGCCGACCTGTGCCGCCTCGCGGTGCTTCATTTTCGCGAACGCGACGGTGGCGGCCGCATTGTCAACGTCGCCAGCCGCGCGGCGTCGCGCGGCGATAGCCCGCAGCACTGGCATTATGCCGCGTCCAAGGGCGCGATGGTCGCGATGACCAAGAGCATCGCTCGAGCCTATGCGTCCGAGGGGATTCTCGCCTTCGCCGTGTCCCCCGGCTTCACCGTTTCGGAAATGACGGAGGAATATCTCGCCGGCCGCGGCGGCGCCGCAATCGTCGCCGACATCCCGCTCGGACGCGTGGCGACGACCAACGAAATCGCCGAGACCATCCGCTGGCTTGCGACCGAGGCACCGGCGTCCGCCACCGGGACGAACATCGATGTCAACGGCGCCAGCTACGTCAGATGAGCTGGCGGGTCACCGTCGCCTGCACTCGCGCTCAGGCGGAGGCCGTGCCCGAGACCGATATCATCTTCCGTGACTCGTCGCCGCCGGTGCTTGTCGCCGACGAGCCGGACCCGGCGAAGCCGGACGATTGGCTGCTCCACGCCTATTTCGAGCGCGAACCGGACGAGGAGGATCTCGACCGGCTCCGGCGGCTCGGCAGCGGCGAGCCGCAGGTCGAGCAGCTCGGCGAGGCCGACTGGGTGACGATGAGCCAGTCGGGGCTGCAGCCGATCCGCGCCGGCCGATTTTACGTCCACACGCCGACCACTCGCTCGCGCCCGACAGGAACGATCGCGTTCGAGATCGATGCCGGGCTCGCCTTCGGCACCGGCCAGCATGCGACGACCGCGGGCTGTCTCGAGGCCCTTGACCGCCTCGAAAGCGAGGGCGTCTGCTTCGCCAACATCGCCGACGTCGGCACCGGCACCGGCCTTCTCGCCTTCGCCGCGCTGGCGCTTTGGCCGCAAGCCAGGTGCATCGCCACCGACATCGATCCGGTAGCGGTCGAGGTCGCTCGAGAGAATGCGGCGATCAACGAGGTAAAGCTCGGCCACGGGGCCGGGGAGCTGCTGCTCGCCGAGGCCGACGGCATGCGCTCGCCGATGCTGGCGGCGCGGGCGCCATTCGACCTGATCGTCGCCAACATCCTCGCCGGCCCGCTGATCGAGCTCGCATCCGGCTTCGCCCAAGCCCTCGCACAGGGAGGGACCGTGGTCCTTGCGGGTTTGCTGGACAGCCAGGTCGCCGACGTCATCCGCGCCTATGAGGGGCTCGGCATGACTCCGGCCAACCGTGGCTCGGGCGAATGGCCGGTGCTGGTTCTTCGCTCCTAAGCCTTGCCAGCGGCAGGGCCTGCTGCAATCAGGCTGGCATGCCCCGACTTATCTTCTGGATCGCCTGCGTTATTGCCTTCGTAATGGCCGTGTTGCCGCAGCCCCCGCAGGTGCCGGGAGGATTGTCGGACAAGGTCCAGCACGTCATCGCGTTCCTGTTTCTGGCCGCTCTTGGATGGTGGGCTTACCCCGACGTCAAGAAGCGATACCTCCTCTTGGGGCTTGCGGCCTTCGGAGCGGTCATCGAGATCGTGCAGGCGCTTCCGGCGGTAGGCCGCGACGGCGATCCGATCGACTGGGTCGTCGACGTGATAGCCGCACTGACGGTGTTCGTGATCGTCGCACTGTGGGGGTTCGGGCGCGCACGCCGGAGCAGGGTCTAAGCTCCGTCAGTGCTCTAGCCTGAGGAAGCGCGCCGCATTGTTGTAGAGGATATCGCGCTTCTGCTCTGGCGTAAGGAAGGGCGCGTCCTCGATCACCCCGATCGAACGCTCGATCACGCCCGGCCACACCATTTGGTCGGATCCGAACATCACGCGCTTTCCGAAGCCCGCCTCGACTATTCGCTGGAGGTAGCGGTAAAAGGCGGCTCGCGGCTGCGTGAAGATGATTACGCCGGTGTCCACATAGACCTGCGGATGGGCGTACATCAGCGTAAGCAGGTCGTCGATCAGTGGATAGCCTGCATGCGCCAGGTACACCCTGAGCTTGGGGTGGCGAACGAGAACTTCCTCCATGCTGAGAGCGCTGTGCATTCGGGCGCGGTATCCGCTCGCCCCAATATAGATCACTCCCGGCGGCCCGGGACCGACATGGATTTGCACAGGGATATCGAGCCGTTCCGCAAGCGCCCAATAGGGCTCCATGCGCGGGTCGTTCGGCTCGATACCGTCATATTGGGTTATCACTTCGCCGAGGACGTCGAGATCGCCCGCGGAGTGCATCCGCTCAAGCTCCTCGGGAGCGACCTTGTCCTGCAGCGAAAGCGTCAGCGCCGGCCAGAAGCGATCGGGAGCTGCCTTTCGCCAGGTAGCCACCTTGTCAGCAGGCCCGGAAAGGACCGCGCGAATGTTCCGGCGCTCCATCACCGCGAGCGTTTCGCGCATCAGCGCGTCGTCGCTCTTCGACGACCAGATCGGGTCCTTGCATGTCGGCTGCTTGAAGCGATGCATAAGTTGATCGCCATAGGAATTGCGCTGGTCCCAAGCCGGAAATTCCCCGAAGGGCGTGCACATGGCCAGCGGCGGTGGACCCTGAGCGTCCGCTGCCATTGCGTGCATGTGCATATCGATGATCGGAGGTGGCGGTGGCGCTTGGGCGGCGGCCATCCCAAGAGCGGCCAGAATGACGGACATTGAAATCCCCTCTCAGCTGTCGGCGACGATCCTAGCCCATTCCGCCTCGCCAATCACCCGCACACCAAGCTCCTCGGCCTTCTTGAGCTTCGACCCGGCGCCGGGCCCGGCGACGACCAGGTCGGTCTTGGCGCTGACCGATCCCGCCGCTCGGGCACCGAGCCGCTCCGCCTGGGCCTTGGCCTCGTCGCGGCTCATCGTCTCGAGGCTGCCGGTGAAGACGATGGTCTTGCCGCTCCACTCGGTTTGCTTCGCTTCGCTGGCAAAGGCCTTCGGCGAAACTTCCGACAGAAGGTCGTCGAGGGCTTCGCGGTTGTGCTGCTCGTGGAAGAAATCGACGAGCGCCTCGGCGACGACCGGCCCAACACCTTCGACGCCCGAAAGCTCGTCGGATGCGGCTTCGGAAACGGCGACCCGCCGAAGCTCCTCGATCGTGCCGAAGCACCTCAGCAGGTCCTTGGCGGTGACGATTCCGACGTGGCGGATGCCAAGGCCGAACAGGAGCCGCGCCGGGTTCGGCTCACGCTTCGCCTCGATGGCTGCAAGCAGGTTGTCGACCGACTTTTCCTTCCAGCCCTCGCGGCCGGCGAGCTCCTCTCCATGATTGCGAAGCCGGAAGATGTCGGCGGGCGAGTTGAGCCAGCCAAGAGCGATGAACTCGGCGATCGACTTCTCTCCGAGGCCTTCGATGTCGAGTGCGCCCCTGCTGACGAAGTGCCGTAAGCGCTCGAACCGCTGCGCCGGGCAAATCAGGCCGCCGGTGCAGCGGACGTCGACTTCGCCCTCCTCGGCAACCGCCTCGCTGCCGCATTCGGGACAATGGTCGGGGAAGTCGTACGGCGGCCGCGGCTCATCGCGGGTCAGGTTGTCAATGACTTGCGGGATGACATCGCCGGCACGCTGGATAAGCACGCGGTCGCCGGGCCGGACTCCGAGCCGCGCGATCTCGTCTCGATTGTGGAGTGTGACGTTCGCTACGATCACTCCGCCGACCCCGACTGGAGTTAGCCGCCCCACCGGAGTGAGCTTGCCGGTGCGGCCAACCTGGATATCGATCGCCTCCAGCGTCGTTTCCGCCCGTTCCGCCGGGAACTTGTGCGCCAGCGCCCAGCGCGGGGCGCGCGCCACCTGCCCCAGCCGCTGTTGCCAGTCGAGGCGGTCGACCTTGTAGACGACTCCGTCGATGTCGAACGGCAAGTCGGCGCGCGCCTTTTCGATCGCTCGGTAATGGGCGAGCATCTCCTCGACGCTTCCGCACGGGATCAGCAGGTCAGGCACTGGAAAGCCGAACCCCTCGACGCGCTTCATCGCGTCGAATTGAGTCTCCGCCAACGGCTCCGACAGTTCGCCCCAGCCGTGGGCAAAGAAGCGAAGCGGGCGGGAGGCGGTTACGGCCGAATCCTTCTGGCGGAGCGATCCGGCCGCCGAATTGCGCGGGTTGGCGAAGATCTTGCCACCGCTCGCCTGCTGCCGGGCGTTCAAGGCCTCGAAGTCGGCCTTGGACATATAGACCTCGCCCCGCACCTCGAGCACGTCTGGAGCGCCGTCTATACGCTGCGGGATGTCGGCGATCGTACGCACGTTCGCCGTGACGTCCTCTCCGACCGTCCCGTCCCCGCGGGTCGCCCCCAGCACCAGCGCGCCCTTCTCGTAGCGAAGCGAGCAGGACAGACCGTCGATCTTCGGCTCGGCGGTGACGGGCACGGCCGCGCTTTCCGGCAGGCTCAGGAACCGCTTCACCCGCGCTACGAACTCCTCCACCTCCTCGGCTGAAAAGGCATTTTCGAGGCTGAGCATCGGCCGCGCGTGCGTGACTTTCGCAAGGGCTCCCGTCGGCGCCGAGCCGAGCCGCTTCGAAGGCGAATCTGCCCGGACGAGGTGAGGGAATCGCTCCTCCAGCTCGCGATTTTCGCGGACCAGCGAGTCATATTCGGCGTCAGTGACCTCGGGCGAATCGCGGTCGTGGTAGAGCTTGTCGTGGCGAGCGATTTCTTTCGCCAGCCGCATTAGCCGGTTAGCGGCCTCGGCCTCGGTCAGGTCAGTGGCCCCATGTTCAGGCATCTCCGCCGAACAATTCCTCGAGCAGGCTGATAAAGCTGGTCCAAGCGCGCTCGGCCGCGAGGGCGTTATAGCGAACGCCTTCGATCCCGATCTCGTGCGCATTGGGATTGGTGAAACCGTGTGCCACATGGCCGTAGGCGTGGATTTGCCAGTCCGCGCCCGCCTCCGTCAGTTCCTTTCCGAGAGCGACGACCATCTCCGGCGGCACCATCGGGTCGTCCCAGCCGTGAAAGGCAACGACCTTCGCATTGATCTTCTCGGCAGGAAGCCCGCAGGGATCGAACAGCCCGTGGAAGCTGGCCGCGGCGGCGATCCTCGCTCCGCTTCGAGCGATGTCGAGCGCGCACATTCCGCCGAAGCAATATCCGGCGG
>DATAKH010000065.1:0-4808 GCA_036261735.1 Sphingomicrobium sp. | reverse complement strand
GAGCATGTCGAGGTCGGGGGCATCCGCGAGCATTTCTAGCGCCACCGTGCCCGCTCCGGCGATGATCTGCGGGTCGTCGAACGGATGGACGAAGACGAACCCCTTCTCCAGCGCCAGCTCGCGAGCCTTGGCGTGGGCATCGTCGAACATTTCGCCATGGAGAACGACGGTCGCGCCGTGGCTTTCGGTCTGGGTTACTTTCACCGTCGGCGTGGGAGCCGGCATCACGATCGTTGCCGGGATGCCGAGCCGCTTCGCGTGATAGGCTACGGCCTGCGAGTGATTGCCGGCGGATGCTGCGATCACTCCGCGAGCGCGCTCCTCGTCGGACAGCTGCAGCAGTTTGTTGAGCGCTCCGCGCTCCTTGTAGGCGGAGGTGAACTGAAGGTTTTCGAACTTCAGCCAGACCTCCGCCCCGATCACCTCGGAAACGGTCGGGCTCATCAGCATCGGAGTGCGGATGACGGCGCCTTCGATCCGCTTGGCGGCGGCGCGGATGTCGTCGATGGTCGGCGGCTTCATCATCGGCGGTTCGACTAGCCGTTCACATGGACGGCGACAATGCTATGGCAGCGTAATGAAAACGCGCTTCCTCCTTGCGCTTACCACAGCGCTACTCGCCTCGCCCGCCTTCGCCGGCACGCTGATCGACAATGCTAACGGAATCCAGATCGCACCCGACGGTAAGCTCCAGCGGTTTACCGGCCTCGTCATCGCCAACGACGGCAAGGTCGTAAGGCTGCTCGCGGCAGGCGAAGCGCGCCCGACCCAGGATATCGTTATCGATGCACAGGGCCGCACGTTGTTGCCCGGGCTGATCGACGCTCACGGCCACGTGATGGGGCTCGGCCTGGGCGCGATCCAGCTCGACCTGGTCGGGACGGCTTCGCTCCAGGACCTGCAGCAGCGCCTTCGAAGCTATGCGGCCGCGCACCCCAATGATCCGTGGATCGTAGGGCGCGGCTGGAACCAGGAGCTGTGGCCGGACGCCAGGTTCCCGACCGCCGCCGATCTCGACTCTATCGTACCCGGCCGGCCGGTGGTGCTTCGCCGGGTCGATGGCCACGCGGTCGTGGCGAACAGCGCAGCGCTCAAGGCTGCGGGGATCACTGCAGCGACGAAGGATCCGACGGGCGGCAAGATCGAGCGCGACCGGCAAAGCGTTCCAACGGGCCTGCTGATCGATGCCGCAACCGATCTCGTCGACAAGATCATCCCGGCCCCAACCGTTGCTCAGCAGGATGAGGCGCTTGCGAACGCCCAGCGCATCCTTCTCGGCTTCGGGGTCACCGCGGCCGCCGACATGGGCACGGACTTCGAGGGGTGGGAGACCTATCGCCGCGCCGGCGAGGCGGGGCGGCTTCAGGTGCGGATCATGAGCTATGCGCTCGATGTCGAGAACATGCGCAAGCTTGCGCCGAACGGGCCCACGGATTGGCTGTACGGCGACCGGCTGCGCATGGTCGGAGTCAAGCTCTACGCCGATGGCGCGCTGGGTTCGCGCGGGGCGTGGCTGAAACAGCCTTATGCCGACAAGCCCGACACGCACGGGCTTCGCTTCCTCACCGATGCCGTGCTTCGGGCCAAGGCCGACGAAGCCGCAAAGGCGGGGATCCAGGTGGCCGTCCATGCGATCGGCGACGCCGCCAACGCGCAGGCTATCGGCACCTACGAATGGCTGAACGCCAAGTACGGCGGCGACCGCCGCTGGCGGATCGAGCATGTGCAGGTGGTCGATCCCGCCGATATCCCGCGGATCGGCAAGGCCGGGATCATCGCCTCCATGCAGCCGACCCACCAGACCAGCGACCGGTTGATGGCCGAAAAGCGGCTCGGGCTGGACCGGCTTGCCGGCGCCTATGCGTGGCAGTCGATGCTGAAAACCGGAGCGAAGCTGGCGTTCGGAAGCGACTTTCCGGTCGAATCGCCCAACCCCTTTCCCGGTCTTGCAGCCGCCGTTAGCCGCCAGGACATGGAGGGCCAGCCGCCCGGCGGCTGGATTCCGTCGCAGCGCCTCACTTTCGAGCAAGCGTTGACGGCGTTCACGCGCGGTGCGGCTTATGCAGGTTACGCCGAGGCCAAGGTCGGCGCCCTCGAGCCCGGCAAATGGGCCGACTTCATCCTGATCGACCGCGATCCGACTGCGGTCGATCCGCAGCAGCTCGGTGGCACGCAAGTGCTTGAAACGTGGGTCGGCGGAAAGAAGCTGTGGGAAAAGACCCCTACCGCTTTGCCCGAGCGCGGCTGATCAGCATCCCGGGCGTGAGAACCTGCGGCAATTCTTCAGGCTCCGCCCTCCCCGGCTCGTACCAGAGGTAAAGCGGCACTCCGGCGCGGCCGCGGCTTTCTAGGAAACGGGTTATTTCGGGATCGCCGCCCGTCCAGTCTCCCGCAAGCACCTTCACGCCGGCCGCCTTGAACACGTCGCGCACGGATTCGCGGTCGATGGCGGCGGCCTCGTTGACCTTGCAGGTCAGGCACCAGTCTGCGGTGAAATAGACGAAGGCGGGATGGCCCTGGGCAAGCTCTCGTCGCACTGCCGATTCGCTCCATCTTCCGGCGCCTGAGACTTGCGGCCGGGACTCGTCACCCCTGTCCGGGGCAAGGGCGATCGCCGCGGCGAGGACCAGTGCAGCGAACAGGAGGGCGAACAGCGGCACGGAGCTGCCCTTGCGCTGGCTGCGTCCGACGATCGCCAGCGCCACGGCGAGGATCGCGGCAGCCGCGACGCCCACCCACAGTCCTGGCTGTCCGGCTTCGCGGTGAAGCAACCACAGCGCCGCGACCGCAGTCGCCGCCATCGGGATTGCAAGAAACCGCTGCAGGCGTCCCATCCACGGGCCGGGCGCCGGGAGGGCTTTTCGAAGCGGCGGAATGAAGGCGACGGCGAGGAAAGGCAGCGCCAATCCCAGCCCGAGCGCCGCGAAGACCGCCACCGAACCCGCCAGGGGTAGCAGCAGCGCAGTCCCCAGCGCTGCTCCCAGGAACGGTCCCGCACAGGGAGTCGCGACGAAGGCGGCGAGTGCGCCGGTGCCGAAGCTTCCCGCCGGCCGCGCTTCGCCGGCAACCGCCGGAAGCTGGAACAGTCCGACCAGGTTGGCCGTGATCGCCGTCGCCAGCAGGAGCAGCAGCATGATCGTGCGTGGATCCTGGAGCTGGAACGCCCATCCGGCGGCGCTTCCGCCCGCGCGGATCGCAACGAGGGCCACGCCCAAGGCTCCGGTGCCGATCACAGCGCCCGAGGCATAAGCGAGGGCGTCGCGGCGGGCATGGCGGGCCTCACCGCCGCTTCGGGCGAGGTGGAGCGCCTTGAGCGCAAGGATCGGGAACACGCAGGGCATGAGGTTCAACAGGATTCCGCCCGCGATCGCGCCGAGCACCGCCCAGAGCAGCGCGTTTGTTCCGAGGTCTACGAGCGGCGATCCGGCTTCGGGCACGCTGCCTGGGGAAGCCTCGAACTCGAGGCCGCGCCCGTCGCCGAGGGCGAGAACGCCTGCGAGCTGTTCGGGATTGCCCCGCCGTCTCGGCAGCTCGGCGATGAGAAGGTCATCCTTGCGGCTGAAGCGCTGTTTTCCCGCATAGTCGACGGGGCCATCGGTCGCCGGAAATATGTACGGTCTCTCCACCTTGACGTCGCGCGGGAGCGGGATGGCGAGGCGGAGCTTATCGCCCGCGGCCTGAAATTGAGCGACACTTGCCAGGGGGCGTGGAAGCGCGCGCCTCCATTCGTCGAATTGCCCGCGGTTGGGGGTGCCCCTGCCGATGGGAAGGCTGAGCGACAAGGACCCACTCTCCGGAACGCAGATCTTGTCGGTGCAGGCGAGCCATTGCGCCTCGGCGCGGATCGGGACCGTGGCGTTGGCCCCCGGCGGCGCCTTCAGTCGCACTAGCACGGCATAATCGCGCTCGTAGACATAGTTCATCAGGCCGGCGATGGTCAGTCGGGTCGGCACAGGATAGCGAAGCGGCCCTGCCGACCAGCCTCGAGGGAGTTCCCAATGGACCTTCATGGGAAGCCCGGCATCGCCGGGATTGAGCCAGTATCCGTGCCAGCCCGGCTTGGTGTGCATGACAATCGCAAGCTCGACCTCGCCGCCAGCGGGTGCAGGGCCTTCGGCGACAAGCTGCGGATCGATCGCGCGCGATTGGGCGAGCGCCGGCAATGTCAGAAGCGCAAGTGCGAGGAGAATGCAGCGGAGCATCAAGGCCGCGCTAGTGGTTCGGGGGCGGCTAGTCGAGGTTGGGCCGGAGCCAGCGTTCGGCCTGCTCGACCGGCACCGCGCGCCTTTGCGAATAGTCTTCGAGCTGGTCGCGGCCGATACGCGCGACCCCGAAATATTGGCTGTCGCGGTGGGCGAAGTAGAAGCCGGACACCGCCGAGGTCGGAAGCATCGCGAAATTTTCGGTGAGGGTCACCTCGCCCGGATTGCCGCCAAGCATCTCGAACAATATTGGCTTGAGGCTGTGGTCGGGGCAGGCGGGATAGCCGGGCGCGGGCCGGATTCCGTGATATTTCTCCCGGATCAGCTGGGCGTTCGACAGATGCTCGTCGGCATAGCCCCAGATACGGTTGCGCACCTCGGCGTGAAGGACTTCAGCGAAGCTTTCGGCGAGCCGGTCGGCAAGCGCCTTGAGCAAGATGTCGGAATAATCGTCGTTTTCCGCCTTGAATCGGGCCAAATGGGCGGAGAGGCCGTGGATTCCGACCGCGAAACCGCCGATCCAGTCCTCGCCTTCCGGGTTGATGAAGTCGGCTAGGCACATGTTCGGGCGGCCTTCGCGCTTCTTCACTTGCTGGCGGAGCATCG
>DATAKH010000243.1:0-15804 GCA_036261735.1 Sphingomicrobium sp. | reverse complement strand
TGGTGCTGTTCTTCGTCGGAATGTATTTCGCCAAGCCCATCTTCGGCTTCCTGGTCCAGCCGCTGCTTGCGGCGGGGCAGGGGAAGGTCATCTACACCGACGTTCCCGAGGCGTTTTTCGTCGACGTGAAGGTGGCCCTGTTCGCGGCCCTGATGGCTGGCTTCCCCTTCTTCGCGATCCAGATCTGGAAGTTCGTCGCTCCGGGGCTTTACGCGAAGGAAAAGCGGGCGCTCCTGCCATTCCTGATCCTCACGCCCTTCTTCTTCGTCGGCGGTGCGGCCTTTGCATATTACGTCGCGATGCCGTGGGCGTTGCATTTCCTTCTTGGGCCCCATTTCCAGAGCGAGGTCGGAGGCGTGCAGCGGGAGGCGCTCCCGGCGGTCGGCAATTATTTGAGCTTCAGCACGCGCTTCCTGTTCGGCTTCGGGGTCGCCTTCCTGACCCCGATCCTGCTGATGATCCTCGAGCGCGCCGGAATCATCCGGCTCGAGCATCTGACCAGGTATCGCCGCTATGCGGTCGTGGCCTGCGCCGGGGTCTCGGCAGTGCTGACTCCGCCCGACGCAGTGTCGATGCTGCTACTGATGGTGCCCCTCTATTCGCTGTACGAACTCGCGATCGTCGCCATCCGCGTGACTCACTGGCGCTCGGCCCGCAACGCGTCTTCTGGCTCAGCTGGACAAAGTGAGGGCCCGGAAGCGCCACCGGGGGGGGGGAGGGTTGGCGGTTCCGGGCCCATTTAAACGGATAGCGAGAGCGGGGGGGCAAAAGGTCACTATCCACTCCGCATAACGCCCCTCGTTTCCGACCGGTTCCGGCAGATGCGAATTTTTTTCGGACGGAACCGAAACGACCTCCGCCCGCCCTAAGAGCGGGGTGGAAAAACCGGCATGTCGACGCTGTACCGCCCGAGCTTCCGGTCGAGCGTCGAGCGCAACTGCTTCGCCAGGCCGGCGATAATCCGCTCGAACTGCACTTTTTCCTGCTCCTCTTCGGAATCGGGGTTCAGAACCGGGCTTGCGAGCGCCAGGCGCCCGGTGAGATCGCTCGTTCGCCGAAGCGAAATCTCGACTGGCTGGTCGGGGCGGTGGAGCATTGCGAACTCGGCGACTTCGGTAATCAGGAAAGCGACCGACACGGCGACGTCCTGGGTGGTGTGGAGCGGCTCGATGTCGAGGTCGATCTGGAATCCGCGGGCCGATTCCGGGGCGGTTGCGCGAAGCTCCGCCGACAGTTCAGAGAGCAATGGACGCATCGACATGCCACGATTTTCTTCCATTTCCGCATAATGGTTGCGGTGCACGATCGACAATGCGCCGACCCGGCGACCGATCGAGCCGTAGGCGGCGCTTGCGGCGGGGGTCTCGGCGGTCCGCCCGTGGATGTTCAGAAGCGAGGCGATGACCTGCAGGTTGTTCTTGACCCTGTGGTGAACCTCCCGGACCAGCCGCCGCTGCCCGTCGAGCGCAGCCGTCATTTCCTGTTCCGATTCCTGCACGCGGGTGACGGCGCGGGCGAAGGCATCACGCAATTCCTGGATTTCCGTTGCCGGGCCGAGCTTGCTTGGAAGCTCGAGCGCGGATTCGCCTGGCTCATAGCGAGAAACTGCCCGCTGCAGGCGCCGGAGCGGCTGGATCAGGAGCCGGTGCACCATTAGCCAGGTCATCAGCGCCGCGATGAACCACATCACCACCGGCAGAAGGATAACCAGCCGGTCCCCCGTGGTGATGGTGGGAACCAGCCCCTCGATCTCGACCAGCAACTGGCCGTTACCGATTCTCCACTGGGTCAGCGACGGTTTCTGTCCGGCGGCGGACCGTTCGGCGGCGGTCATGATATCGATCTCGCGCTCGCCGTCGTTGATTGCGGCGCTCCTCAAGTCACGGTCGCTGCCGAGCGCTGCTGCCCGCAACTCCCCCGCCATTATGGTGGTCGTGGCCGACCCGCCGATGACTCCCACCCGCAGCGCGAGCGAATCCTCGCCTGGCGACACTCGAAGCTGGATGTCTCCCGGGGCGACTTGCGGAAGCATTCCGGTATCGCCGATGTCACCGACGCTGCACATCTCGCCTCCGTCCTGCGACTCGAGCCGGAACTTCTGTGCGACCGCCGGAGCGATCGTCAGCGACCGCTGGACCCTTTCGCACGGGGCCGGGCCGTCAATCCGCCCGTTCGAGGCAATCCGAAGCGCGAGCGCATCGCGGGCGATGAGGCTTTCGATCGAGCGCGCGGCGATCTGCGCCTTTTCGGCCGATTGGGTCTGAAGCGCCGCGTTGGCTTCACGGATGCCGGTATAGGCGACCCACCCCAGGCCAAAGCCGATCGGAAGCAGCGCCGCGGTCAGGATCAGCAGCAGTTTTGCAGGGGTGGAGAGGCGGGCGAAGCGCTGGGCGGCGGTTGGCATCTATATGCTCCGGCGCGCGCGACTCAGCTGAGCTTGCCAAGAAGGTCCAGGAAATCGTCGGGAACATCTTCGCGAAGCGTTTCGTCATAGACGGAGCGCAGCGCACGGCCGACGTCGCCCGCGCGCTTCTTGCGCTTTTTTGCGGGCGGCCTGGTCCCGCTGCCGTTGCCGGTCACTTCAGCGCCGCCTGCCTCGCCCACTTTCTTCTCACTCAACCTGTCAATCCCCTAGCGCGGGTACGACGCGCCTGTGCCGGAGGCCGCTTTACGGCTGCGAATCTCGCCATGAAAGCGCCGCGGCCCGCCGTATCTGCGGCACTCCATCCTCGTCAACGATCAGCAAGGGCAACCCCGCCACACCGGGCGAAACCAAATGGCCGATGCTTTGTTCCAACCCATAATCACTGCGGGGGAGAAGTGCGGCACTTAGGTGACGCTCGTCCTTCGAAGGGTTGCAACCAAGCGGACTGCTCCTCAATAGGGAGGCACGTCCCTGATTAGGAGATCCGTACGTCATGTCCCTTGGACAGGAACTTGCGCCCCATCTGCCATTCCTCCGCCGCTATGCCCGCGCATTGACCGGCAGCCAAACCCACGGCGACGCCTTCGTGCGCGCGACCCTGGAGGCGATTGTCGCCAAGCCCGACGAGTTCCCGCGGGACGTCGATCCCCGGCTCGGGCTCTACAAGACGTTCCACGCGATCTGGTCGACCGCCAATGTCGAGGAGGGCGAAGAGCCGTCTGACAACACGACCGGCGCGGAAAGCATCGCCCACGCGCGCCTGTCGAAGATCACGCCTCTGTCCCGCCAAGCCCTCCTTCTCACCTCGCTCGAAGGCTTTTCGTCGGACGACGCGGGCTATCTGATCGGCGCCAGCCCCGACGACGTCGATTCGCTGGTCGCCGAGGCATTGAGCGAGATCGAGCGCCAGACACTGACCGAGGTGCTGATCATCGAGGACGAGCCGATCATCGCCATGGATATCGAAACCATCGTCCGCGACCTCGGCCATAACGTTACCGGAGTCGCCGTGACCCGCGACGAAGCGGTGGCGCAGGCGCGCCAGAACCCGCCGGGCCTGGTGCTCGCCGACATCCAGCTCGCCGACGATTCGAGCGGCATCGATGCGGTCCGCGACATCCTCGCCGAATTCTCGGTACCGGTGATCTTCATCACCGCCTTCCCCGAGCGGCTGCTGACCGGCACCCGCCCCGAGCCGACCTTCCTCATCACCAAGCCCTTCCAGCGATCGACGGTCAAAGCCGCGATAGCCCAGGCGCTGTTCTTCGACGCCGCGACGGTGCCTGCATAGTCGCAGCATGCCCGACGGACCTGCGGTCCGGTCCGTTCGTCGTTGCGCTTGGGGAACCATGTTTCGGCGCGCGGCGTTGGCCTCACAAATACCGGGTTGAGCGAGAAACGATGAAGGACGAGCCCACCGAGCATTTGACGACGACGGAGGCGCGCGGAGCGTCGACTCCGCATATGACCCGTTACGTGCTGGGGATCGGCCTTGCGCTGGTGGTGCTGATCTTCGCGATCATGTTCCTTGTGGGCGGGTGACCGCTTGTTTCCGTTCTGTCGCAACCCAAATGGTAAGGTGAGGTTCAGCAGCCGCTACGCAGGGCGGCTCGCGCACGACATTTGTGGGGGTTGATGGCGGCCAACGAAAAAACTGAGCCGGCGACGGATTCATCCGGCGAGCCGATCCCGCTCTCCGATCCGGAGTTCAAGGACCAGCTTGCAGCGGTAATCCCGCACCTGCGCGCCTTCGGCCGCTCGCTGTCGGGAAGCCGTGACCTTGCCGACGACCTGGTTCAGGAGACGCTGCTCAAGGCGTGGGCGGCGCGAAAACGCTTCCAGGCCGGCACGAACATGCGCGCCTGGACTTTCATCATCCTTCGCAACCTGTTTCTCAGCCAGATGCGGCGCGCCCGCTTCAAGGGCGAGTGGGACGAGCTGACCGCCTCCAAGATACTCGCCGCGCCGGCGAGCCAGGACCGGCACATCGAGCTTGCCGACATGCAGCGCGCGCTGATGCACCTCCCGCAGCCGCAGCGCGAGGCGCTGATCCTCGTCGGAGCGGGCGGCTTTGCCTACGAGGAAGCTGCGGAAATCTGCGGATGCGCGGTCGGAACGATCAAGAGCCGGGTAGCCCGCGGCCGAGTCGCGCTCGAAGCCTTGCTGTCGAGCGGCAAGCTGCCCTCGCGCAGGCAGCACAAGACCGATCCCGACAAGTCGGCGCTGCAGTCGATCATGGGCGACGTGGACGAGCTCAGCCGCGACTTGTGAGGCGTGCCCGCTAATTCAGTTTTCGAAGCAGGTCGGCGAAATCGCGGTCGCACGGCGCTTCGGCCGCCGCCTGGAAGGCACGGCGAAGCGCTGCCATCACCCCCGCATGTTCGGGGGGCAGGTCGACCCTTATCGGCCGGCGATCCATGTCTATCGGTGCCGTAGCCATCGATTTGTCACTCTTCATCTTTGCGGGTGAACGACCGAATTGCCCGGGAAGTTTCCTTATTCCGCCGATTCCGGCACTAGACGCGGCGTGACGAGCGGAGCACCGAAAGCGCGGCGGGACGCCATCGAACGCGCCAAGCTCCATGCGCCGTTCCTCCGCGAGGCGATGGCGGCGCGGCCCGATATCGCAGAGACGTTCCTAGCCGAGGGCCCCAGCACGGCGGCGGCCCAGGCCCTCGAGACCGGTGGTGACAGCGTTGCTACGGAGCTTCGGAAACGGCGGCGGGCGCTGGCGCTGGCGGTCGCGCTGGGCGATCTTTCCGGCGAGTTGGCGCTGGAGCAGGTGACGGCGCTGCTGTCCGATTTCGCGGACGGCGCGATCGACCGGGCAATCGAAGCGGCGATAGCGGAGCTGTATCCCGACGAGCCGCCGCGCGGGCTGTCGGTGATCGCCCTCGGCAAGCTCGGCAGCCGCGAGCTCAACTTCTCCTCCGACGTCGACCTCCTGCTGCTGTTCGATCCGGAGACTCTGCCGCGCCGCGACCGCGATGAAGCAGGTGACTCGGCGGTGCGGATCGGGCGCCGAGTGGTCGAATTGCTCCAGAAGCGCACCGAGGACGGCTTCGTGGAGCGGGTCGACCTGAGGCTCCGGCCATCGCCGGAGGCGACCCCGATCGTGCTGCCGGTCAACGCGGCGGTGTCCTATTATGAATCTTCCGCGGTCGGCTGGGAGCGAGCCGCCTTCATCCGCGCCCGCTGCTGCGCCGGCGACCGCCGCCTCGGCGAGGCATTCCTCGATGCAATCACGCCGTTCATATGGCGTCGGGCGCTCGACTTCGGGGCGATCGAGGAAGTGCGCACCATCGGCGAACGGATCCGCGACCATTATTCGGAGCGCCAGAGGTTCGGTCCCGGGTTCGATCTGAAGCGCGGACGCGGCGGAATTCGCGAGGTCGAATTCTATGTCCACGCCCAGCAGCTGGTGCACGGGGGACGTGATCCGGAGCTTCGGATCGGCGCGACTCTGCCCGCCATCGAGGCGCTTCGGGAGGCCGGTTTTTTCGACTCCGATGCCGCAGCCATGCTGTCGGATGCCTACCGGCGGCTACGAACCGCCGAGCACCGGGTGCAGATGGTCGACGACCGACAGACCCACCTTCTTCCGCAAGGCGAGGCAGCGCTGGCCAATGTCGCGCAGCTCCACGGCTTCGATGACGGCTCCGACCTGCTCGAGTGGCTTCGGGCGCCGGTCGAGGCCGTCGGGGCCGCCTTCGACGTGCTTGCGGAGGGTAGCGCCGAACGCCTTCCGGCGAATGTCGATGCGCTCCGTTCGGCCGTGGAGCGGCTCGGCATTCCCGATCCCGATGCCGCCGTCCGGCGAGTTGGCGAGTGGCGGTCCGGCCGGCCGCGCTCGCTTCGGTCGGCGGCGGCAACGCGCGCCTTCGAAGGCATGCTCCCGGCGCTTCTCGAGGCGATCGGAAAGAGCCCGGACCCGATGCGCGCCCTCAACAGGCTGAGCGACGTCGTTGAGCGGGTGCCGAGCGGGGTCAACCTGTACCGTCTGCTCGAGGCTCGGCCGAAGTTGACAACCCTGGTCGCGCGAATCCTCGCCCATGCCCCGGCCCTTTCGGACCAGCTCGCGCGCCGTCCGCAATTGCTCGACACCTTGCTCGATTCCTCATGCTTCGACCCGCCTCCGCCGGCGCGGGAGTTCGCTGCCTATCTCGAAACCGAGATGCGCGGACAGCCGTACGATGTCGGTCTCGACCGCGCTCGAAGGATCATCAACGAGCGCCGCTTCGCGCTCGGGGTACAGCTGATCGACATGCGCGAAGACCCGCTGACCGTCGGCAAGGGCTATGCGCGCGTTGCGGAGGGGGCGCTCGTGGCGCTCGCCAGCGCAGCCGTCGCCGAATTCGAGGAGGCGCACGGGAAGTTCCCAGGCGCCGAGCTCGTGGTCCTGGGGCTGGGAAGGCTCGGGGGCGAGGTGCTGACAAACGCTTCCGACCTCGACATCGTCTATCTATTCACAACGCCGGATTCGGAGGCTTCGGACGGCGCCAAGCCGCTCGGACCGGCGGATTATTTCAATCGACTCTCGAACCGGGTCACAGCAGCGCTCAGCGTGCCGACCGCGGCGGGCCCGCTTTACGACGTCGATACGCGGCTTCGCCCGCAAGGTTCGCAAGGGATGCTTTCGGTCTCGCTCGAAGGCTTCGCCGACTATCAGCGCGAACGGGCGTGGACCTGGGAGCATATGGCGCTCACCCGCGCACGGCCGGTCTTCGGGTCGGAAGCGGCGCGGGCGCAGGCGTCGCACTTGCTCGCCGACATTCTCGGCCAGCCCCACGAGCCTGCGAAGCTGGTCGCAGACGCGGTCAAAATGCGCGAGGACATTGCCCGCCACAAGCCGCCCTCGGGCCCGCTCGACGTCAAGCTCGGCGAAGGCGGGCTAGTCGACCTCGAATTTTCGGTCCACGTCTTGCAGCTCGCGCACAAGTGCGGGTTCGACCCGCGGCTGGAGCGAGCTGTCGAGATGCTCGCAAAAGATGGTTTCATCGAGCAAAATGTTGTTGAAGCACAAACGTTGCTGACGAAGATGCTTGTAACAATCCGATTGGTGGCGCCCGAAACCACAAGCCCGAGCGACGAAAGCTTGGAGTTGATGGCGAGGGCGTGCGGCGCCGAATGTTGGGCCGGGCTTCTTGCTCGCCACGACGAGGCGCGGCACAGCATTTCGGAACTGTGGAACAGAGTGAAAGAAGGGAAGCTGACATGATTGGCGAAGGCGACCGCGCGCCCGACCTTGACGTGGAGACGAGCGCCGGGCGAACGATCAACCTGTCCCGTCCCGGCAAGCCGCTTGTGCTCTATTTCTATCCGAAGGACGATACGTCAGGCTGCACTCGCGAAGCGCAGGACTTCACCGCGCTGGCAGCGGACTTCGGCAAGGCCGGAGCGGAGATCGTGGGCGTTTCGCGCGACCCGATGAAACGCCACGAGAAGTTCATCGGCAAGTACGATCTCAAGGTCCCGCTCGCTTCCGACGAGGACGGACGCATTTCCGACGCCTTCGGGACGTGGGTGCAGAAGTCGATGTACGGCCGCAAATATATGGGCATGGAGCGCTCGACCTTTCTCATCGGCGCCGACGGCAGGGTCGTGAAGGAATGGCGCAAGGTGAAAGTCCCCGGCCATGCCGAGGAGGTGCTAGGCGCAGTCAAGAAGCATGCGATCGTTTGAAAGGTCCGCGGCGGCGTGATAGCGCCGCTCATACTCAAAAGGAGCATGCGCGTTGGCCGAGTTCACGCTTCCGCGGAACAGCAAGATCACCAGGGGCCGGACCTACAAGCCGGAAACCGGTAAGACGCTGAGGACGTTCAAAGTCTATCGCTACGACCCGGACAACAGCGCCAATCCGCGCTGGGACCGCTACACGATCGATCTCGACAAGTGTGGTCCGATGGTTCTCGACGCGCTCATCAAGATCAAGAACGAGATCGATCCGACTCTGACGTTCCGCCGCTCGTGCCGCGAGGGCATATGCGGTTCGTGCGCGATGAACATGGAGGGGCGCAACGGGCTTGCCTGCACGACCCCGATCGCGGACCTGAAGGGCGAAGTGCAGATCACGCCACTGCCGCACATGGAGGTCGTCAAGGACCTCGTCCCCGACCTTAGCCACGCCTACGCGCAATATGCGTCGGTCCAGCCCTGGCTTAAGACCGTCACCTCGGCGCCCTCGGGCAAGGAGCGGCTGCAGTCGCCGGAAGACCGCGCCAAGCTCGACGGGCTCTACGAGTGCATCCTGTGCTTCTGCTGCACGACCAGCTGCCCGTCCTATTGGTGGAACGCCGACAAGTTCCTCGGCCCCGCTGTGCTGCTGCAGGCCTATCGCTTCATCGTCGACAGCCGCGACGAGGCGACCGGCGAGCGGTTGAATGAGCTCGAGGACCCGTACCGGCTTTACCGCTGCCATACGATCATGAACTGCGCCAACGTGTGCCCGAAGGGACTTTCACCGGCGAAGGCCATCGCCGAGACCAAGAAGCTGATCGCGGAGAGAGCCGCTTGACGGGTATCGACCACTTCAAAGGACGGGCCGCTTGACGCAAACGCCCGGTAGCGGGGCAGGGCTCGAAGACGTCGGCCTGCCCACCGGTGCCAAGGAGGATCCGGACAATCCCGGCTGGTACAGCTGGGGCGATTTCCCACCAAGCTCATTCGCGGCGGCGACCGGTAGGCTGCTGTTCAGGCCTCATGGCGCGGGCAGGGGTGTGTGCCGGATGACCCCGACCGAGGCGCACATGAACATGGGCGGGTCGATTCACGGCGGCGCGGTGATGAGCTTCATCGACATGGCGATGTTTGCCGGCGGCCGCTGCGCCGGAATGGCTCAGGGGCATTATGTCACGCTCGACATGACCACCCATTTTCTTGCTCGCGGCCGCGCCGGAATCCCGCTCGACGCCCATGTCGAGCTCGTGAAACAGACTCGCGGCCATGTGTTCCTTCAGGGCGTCGTCAGGCAGGGCGACGAGCCCTGCTACAGCTTCACCGGGACGCTGAAGCGGATTCGGGATCGAAACGCGCCGGCATGACGGGGCCGGTGGGCCGCGCTTATTCGCGGCTTCTCAGCGACGGCGAACTCAAGCCCGACCCGGCGCAGCAGCGCGCGGTGGTCGCGCTGGATCGACTGGCGCAGGCGCTCGGCAATAGCGGCCGCGGGCTACTCGGCTTGTTCGGCAAGCGCAGTAGAGGCCCGGACGGGGTCTATCTGTGGGGCGGAGTCGGGCGCGGCAAGTCGATGCTGATGGACCTCGCCTTTGCCCACATCGGCGTCGAGCCGAAGCGGCGGGTGCACTTCCACGCCTTCATGATTCAAACCCATGATCGGCTGAAATCGGCACGCAAGCGCGACGAGCGCGATCCCCTCGAAGCAGTTGCCGACGCGATAGCCGAAGGGGCGAAGCTGCTCGCCTTCGACGAGATGCAAGTGACGAATCCCGCCGACGCGATGATCCTGTCGCGGCTGTTCGAGAAATTGCTCGAGCGCGAGGTGCGCATAATCGCGACGTCCAACAGGCCTCCCAGCGACCTCTACAAGGACGGGCTCAACCGCGAGCTGTTTCTGCCGTTCATCGCGAAGATCGAGACCAGTTTCGAAGTCGTCGAGGTCAACGGTCCTACGGATTATCGGCTCGATCGTCTGGCCGGGGTCGAGGTGTGGCACGTGCCCAACGGACCCCAAGCCACCCAGGCTTTGTCCAAAGCCTTTTTCCAGCTCACCGATTACTCGGTCGAGGATCGCGACAAGGTGCCGAGCGAGGAGCTCGAAGTCGGAGGAGGGCGGAGCCTGCATGTGCCCAAGAGCCTGAAGGGAGTCGCGGTCTTCTCGTTCAAGCGCCTGTGCGGCCAGCCTCGCGGAGCCGCCGATTATCTCGCCATCGCCCAGCGCTTCCACACGGTCATCATCGTTGGAATCCCGGTGATGGGGCCAGAGATGCGAAACGAGGCGTCGCGCTTCGTGACGCTGGTCGATGCTCTTTACGAGCATCGGGTGAAGTTGCTCGCGAGCGCTGATGCGGATCCCGCCGCACTATTTCCGAAAGGCGACGGAAGCTTCGAATTCCAGCGCACGGTCAGCCGGCTCGAGGAGATGCGAAGCGCAGGCTATCTCGCCGAGGGGCACGGGGTCGTTCATGATCGCGACAGCGGAGAGGCATAGGGACGCTTCCGAAACAGAAAAAAGGGGGTGTTGAATGGGACCAGTTGCGTTGCGGATTGCGGCCATTTGCGCCGCGGTCCTTTCGACCGGAGCACAGGCGGCCGCCGAGCCAACCGTACTGAAGATGGAGCAATTCCGTCGCTCGGTCGCAGTGCGGGTCGAAGTGGCCGGCAAGGAGCGTCTGTTCCAATTCGACACCGGCGGAGCCATCAGCTTCATTTCGCCTGAAGTCGCCACAGAGATCGCATGCGAAAAGGGCGCTCGGGTGGTCGGCTTTCGGATGACGGGGGACAAGCTCCAAGCGCCTCGCTGCGACGACGTCTCCGTCGGGATTGGGGGCCATCGTTTCACCATACCGGTTGCCGGCGTCTACCAGGTCGGCGAGTTCAATGCGAAAGGCGTCACGGTCGACGGGCTACTCGCTCTCGACGTCTTCGCCGGGAGGACGATCACGATCGACTCCGCCGGGTTGCGCCTGATCATCGAGACTCCGGCGAGCGCAGCAGAGCGGACTGCCCGAGCAACCGAGCTTCCCGCGCGGCTGGTCCGCGAGCTAGGCGGCTACGGCCTTGCCGTGGATGTTCAGGTGCCAAGCAAGGTCGGGCACCTCGGTTTCCAGCTGGACAGCGGCAACGGGGGCACGATCCTAGTCGCCAAACCCTATGCGGCCGCCTTCGGTCTCGACCCCGACAAGGGACCGCAGCAGGGCCAGATCGATATCGGCAAGGGGATAGTCGCGGAGGGGCTCGTCTTCCCCGCGGGCATCACGCTGGATGGCAACCTGGGCATGCCGTTCCTGAAGAATTACCTCGTGACTCTGGACCTCGAGCATGGGCGCGTGTGGCTTGCGCCTAACCCGGTGGCGCCCCCGCCCGGTATGGGCGTCCCACCTGAGGGGCCGCCTCCGAAGTGACAAAAAGGGCCGGAGGATCGCTCCCCCGGCCCTTCTTTTTGCGACTGAGCGTCGGACTTAGAAGTCCATTCCGCCCATTCCGCCCATTCCGCCGGCCATTGCCGGGGCGGGCTTGTCGTCGGGGAGCTCGCTGACCGCCGCTTCGGTGGTGATCAGCAGGGCCGCGACCGAGGCCGCGTCCTGGAGAGCGGTGCGAACGACCTTGGTCGGATCGATGACGCCGGCCTTCACCAGGTTCTCGTAGGTGTCGGTCTGGGCGTTGAACCCCTGCTCGAAGTCCTTGCCCTCGAGCAGCTTGCCCGAAATGACCGCGCCGTCGTGGCCGGCGTTCTGCGCGATCTGGCGGACCGGCGAATAGAGCGCCTTGCGGACGATATCGATTCCGCGGGTCTGGTCGTCGTTTGCGCCCTTGACGCCTTCCAGCGACTTGGTCGCATAAAGCAGAGCGCTTCCGCCGCCGGGAACGATGCCTTCCTCGACCGCGGCTCGGGTCGCATGGAGAGCGTCGTCGACGCGGTCCTTGCGCTCTTTCACCTCGATCTCGGTGGCGCCGCCGACCTTGATCACCGCGACACCGCCCGCGAGCTTGGCAAGCCGCTCCTGCAGCTTCTCGCGGTCGTAGTCCGACGTCGTGTTCTCGATCTGCTGGCGGATCGCCTCGGTACGGGCCTTGATGGCCTCCGAAGTGCCGGCGCCATCGACGATGGTCGTATTGTCCTTGTCGATGGTGACCCGCTTGGCGGTTCCGAGCATCCCGGTGGTGACGTTCTCGAGCTTGATTCCGAGGTCCTCGGAAATCATCTCGCCACCGGTGAGGATGGCGATATCCTCGAGCATTGCCTTGCGGCGATCGCCGAAGCCCGGCGCCTTGACCGCAGCGACCTTGAGGCCGCCGCGAAGCTTGTTGACCACGAGCGTGGCGAGAGCCTCGCCCTCAATGTCCTCGGCGATGATCAGCAGCGGACGGCCCGACTGGACGACGGCTTCCAGGATAGGGAGCATCGCCTGAAGGTTCGACAGCTTTTTCTCATGGATGAGGATGTACGGGTCAGTCAGCTCGACCTGCATCTTCTCCGGATTGGTGATGAAGTAAGGCGAGAGATAGCCGCGGTCGAACTGCATGCCTTCGACCACGTCGAGCTCGAACTCGAGGCCCTTGGCCTCCTCGACGGTGATCACGCCCTCCTTGCCGACCTTCTCCATCGCCTCGGCGATCTTCTCGCCGACCTCGGTGTCGCCATTGGCCGAAATGGTCCCGACCTGCGCGATCTCGTTCGATCCGGAAACGTTCTTCGAACGCTTCGCGAGATCGTCGACCACCTTCTTCACGGCGATATCGATGCCGCGCTTGAGGTCCATCGGGTTCATGCCCGCCGCGACCGACTTCATGCCCTCGCGGACGATCGCCTGGGCCAGCACGGTGGCGGTGGTGGTGCCGTCACCGGCGATGTCGTTGGTCTTCGAGGCGACCTCGCGGACCATTTGCGCGCCCATGTTCTCGAACTTGTCCTTGAGCTCGATTTCCTTGGCGACGGTGACTCCGTCCTTGGTGATCCGGGGAGCGCCGAAGCTCTTGTCGAGGACGACGTTGCGGCCCTTGGGCCCAAGCGTCACCTTGACTGCATCGGCGAGGATGTCGACGCCCTTGAGAATTCGTTCCCGGGCGTCGCGGCTGAATTTCACGTCCTTGGCTGCCATTTGGCTACCCTTTCGTTCGTTAAAGTCATTAAAGTCACGCGATCAGCGACCATTTTCGTGTCGCTAAGCGAAGGTCAGCCGACGATCCCGAGGATGTCGCTTTCCTTCATGATGATGAGGTCTTCACCGTCGATCTTCACTTCGGTGCCGGACCATTTGCCGAACAGGATCTTGTCGCCGGCCTTGACGTCGGGCGGAGTAACCTTGCCGTCGTCGCCGCGAGCGCCGGTGCCAACCGAGACGACTTCGCCTTCCTGCGGCTTTTCCTGCGCCGTGTCGGGAATGATGATCCCGCCGGCGGTCTTTGCTTCAGCCTCGACACGGCGGACGAGGACTCGGTCATGAAGCGGCCTGAAACCCATTGTTAGCCCCTCTCTCAAGAGTTAAACGTTTTTCTGGCACTCTACCCACGAGAGTGCCAGCGATGGCGCGGATATGGTTGTGAGCCGTTAATCCGTCAACACCGGGGAGCCGGTCTTTTTCGCCTGGCCCCGGGGTCGGGCTCAGGCAGGGTCGGGCTCAGGCAGGGTGATATTCGGCCAGGCGCAGCCGGTCTCGGAGCATCCATCGGACAAGCATGAGCATCGCGACGCAGGCAAGCCCGCTAGCAAGCCCAATCCAGATCCCGAGTCCCTGCCAGTTACGGCCGAAACCGAGCCACGCGCCGATACCGAGGCCGACGACCCAATAGCCGACGAGCGCGAACACCAGCGGCCAGCGCGTGTCGTGAAGCCCGCGAAGCATCCCCGCCCCGATCACCTGTGCTCCGTCGACCAGCTGGAAGGCGGCGGCCACTCCGAGGAAGGTGACGGCAAGATCGGCAACCTGGTTGTTCGCGCTTGACCCGAGGAACAGGCCCACGAGCTGACGGGGAAAGGTCCACATCGCCAGCGCCATCACCGCCATGAACATCACTCCGACGATCCACGCGGTCCAGCCCGCTCGCGTGATTGCCGGCAAGTCGCCGGCACCCAAAGCGCGGCCGACCCGTACCGTCGCCGCTTGGCCGAGGCCCATCGGGATCATGAAGGTGACGGCGGCAATCTGAAGCGCGATCGCGTGGGCCGCAACCGCTGGCGATCCGATCCAGCCCATGAAATAGGCGGCGAGGGCGAACACGCCCATTTCCAGCGCCATGGTGATCCCGATCGGCGCGCCGAGGCGGACCATCGCCAGAGTCCGCTCCCAATCGAAGCGCCACCAGCGGCCCCACAGGTGAAAGCGCCTGAACAGCCGCTGCTTCTGGATAACGGCGATCAGTGCGGCACAGGCAATCAGCCAGGTCAGCGTGCTTCCGAGGCCCGCTCCCGTCAGGCCAAGTGCCGGCATGCCCAGACGACCGAAAATGAGAGCCCAGCTCAACAGCGCGTTGAGGGCGATTCCGGCGAAGCTCAACAACAGGATGACCCGCGGCCGCTCGAGCGCGGCGACGAAATTGCGAAGCAGCTGGAACAGGAGCCACGGGGCAGTGCACCACATATATGCGCGAAGGAACGTCTGCCCCGCCTCGGCAAGCTCGGCCGACTGGCCAAATCCGCGCATGATCGGCGCGGCGTTCCATAGCAGCAGCCAATACGGCGGCATCGCAAGCAGCAGCAGCCACAGCCCGGCACGGAACGTCCGCCGGACGTCGCGGATCGAATTGGATCGCCGGCCCAGCGCCGTTGCCATCATCGGCGAGGAGGCAAGCAGCAGACCCAGAAGCAGCACGTTGATGGTAAAGCTCATGTTGAGCGCCAAAGTAGCCGCCGCGAGCTCGATCTCGCCGAGGCGCCCGAGTAGGATCACGTCGGTGGCCTGGATCAGCTGCTGCGTAAGGTTTGCGAGGATCAGCGGCCAGGCGAGCCGAAGCATCGCCCGAAGCTCTTTCAGCCACGGCGATTCGCCGGCCGGCCCGCTCTCGATCGCAGCTTCCATCGAAGCGCCCTAGCGGCGCGCTCGGGACACGAAAAGATTTGGTTAGACGGCCCTTGCTCGGCTAGCTGAAAAGCAAGCGAAAAAGAGGTGAAGGCAATGAAATTTGTTTCCGCGGTGTGGAAGCTGCTCGTCGGAATCAAGGACGCTTTCGTCCTCCTCCTCATGCTGCTGTTCTTCGCCGTCCTCTATGCCGTGCTTTCGAGCAGGCCCGCCGCTTTGACGGACGGAGTCCTTGCGCTCGACCTGAACGGGACCGTCGTCGAGCAGCCGAGCAAGCCGACCTACGCCGATCTGGCGGGTGCCGGCACCCCGTTGCGCGAATATCGCCTGCGCGACCTTGTCGCTGCCCTGGATTCCGCGCGCGATGACGACCGGGTCAAGGCCGTGGCGCTCGATCTGGAAACCTTTACCGGCGGCGGACAGGTAGCGATGACCGACCTTGCGAGCGCCATCCGCCGAGTCCGCGATTCCGGGAAGCCGGTCATCGCTTATGCGGTCGGGTACACCGACGACAGTTACCTGCTTGCGTCGGCCGCAACCGAAGTGTGGCTCGATCCGCTCGGCCTCGTCGCGATTGCCGGGCCTGGCGGTCAGAACCTTTATTTCAAGGGGCTGCTCGACAAGCTTGGTGTGACCGCGAACGTGTACCGGGTGGGGACTTACAAGGCCGCGGTCGAGCCCTAC
>DATAKH010000231.1:0-4816 GCA_036261735.1 Sphingomicrobium sp. | reverse complement strand
CCTCGAATTCCTGGTTGAGATGGGCGATGTAGTTCTGGCGGTGATCGGCGATCCACTGCTTGTCGACGACCCCTTCCTCGATCAGCCGGGCGCCGTAGATTTCGCTGATCGGCGGCTGGTTGCGGATCGCCGAATACATTTGTGGCTGGGTGAAGCTCGGCTCGTCGCCCTCGTTGTGGCCGAAACGGCGGTAGCACCACATGTCGATGACGATGTCGCGGCCGAACGTCTGGCGGAACTCGATTGCCATTTTGCAGCAGAAGGTCACCGCTTCGGGGTCGTCGGCGTTGACGTGGAGGATCGGCGCCTGGACCGACTTGGCGATGTCGGTCGGGTAGGGCGACGAACGGCCGAACTGCGGGCTGGTGGTGAAGCCGATCTGGTTGTTGATCACGAAATGGACGGTGCCGCCGGTGCCGTAGCCGGGCAGTCCGGACAGGCTCAGGCATTCCGCGACAACTCCCTGGCCGGCGAAAGCGGCATCGCCATGGAGGAGCAGGGGCAGGACCTTCTTGCCGTGCTTGTCGCCCTTGAAGGTCATCGTCGCCCGCGCCTTGCCGAGAACTACGGGGTCGACCGCTTCGAGGTGCGACGGGTTGGGGAGCAGCGACAGGTGCACGCAAACCCCGTCGAACTCGCGGTCGGACGAAGTGCCGAGATGATATTTGACGTCTCCCGATCCGCCGACGTCGGCCGGATTGGTCGCGCCGCCGGCGAATTCGTGGAAGATCGCCCGGTACGGTTTGCCCATCACGTTGGAAAGGACGTTTAGGCGCCCGCGGTGGGACATTCCGATGTCGATTTCCTCGACACCCATCAGCCCGCCATATTTGATTACCGATTCCAGCGCGGGAATCGCGCTCTCGCCACCGTCGAGGCCGAAGCGCTTGGTCCCGACATATTTGCGGGCGAGGAACTTCTCCCACTGCTCGGCCTCGATGACCTTCGCGAGGATCGCTTGCTTGCCCTCGGGGGTGAACTGGACCGTGTCGTCCATGCCCTCGATCCGCTCCTGGATGAAGCGGCGCTCCTCCAGGTCATTAATGTGCATATATTCGACGCCGATCGTGCCGCAGTAATTGTCCTGCAAAACGGCGACGATTTCGCGAACCGTGGCGCGCTCGAGGCCCAGCACTCCGCCGATCCAGATCGGCCGGTCGAGGTCGGCGTCGGAAAAGCCGTGGTAGGCGGGAGTAAGGTCGGCGGGGACGGCGTTGTGGTGCAGTCCGAGCGGGTCGAGCTTCGCCGCGAGATGCCCGCGCACGCGATAGGTGCGGATCAACATCATCGCCCGGATCGAATCCTCGGCGGCGCGGCGGATCGCGTCGGAGTCGGCGGTGGTCGCGGCCGCCTCGTCGCGCGCCGCCTTCTTCACCGCCTCGATAGACGCCTCGGTCGGGTCGAGCCCGAGGTTGACGTCGTCGAGCTCGCTGACGGGCCAGTTCGGCCGCGCCCAGCTTGGGCCCTGCTTGGGTTCGATCACGCCGGCGACGTCGTTCATGCTACCGCTGAAAGCAGCTCCTTGAGCGTGGTTCCGAGCTCAGATGGGCTTGGAGACACGGTAATTCCAGCCGCCTCCATCGCCGCAATCTTGCTTTCGGCGTCGCCCTTGCCGCCCGAGACGATTGCGCCGGCATGGCCCATGCGCCGCCCGGGGGGAGCGGTTCGGCCGGCGATGAAGCCGACCACCGGCTTCCTGCGCCCGCGCTTGGCTTCGTCGGCGAGGAACTGAGCGGCGTCTTCCTCGGCGGTTCCGCCGATCTCGCCAATCATGATGATCGATTGCGTCTCATCGTCGGCGAGGAACATCTCGAGCACGTCGATGAACTCGGTGCCTTTCACCGGATCGCCGCCGATCCCGACCGCCGTCGACTGGCCGAGCCCTTCGTTGGTGGTCTGGAACACGGCTTCGTAAGTGAGCGTCCCGGAGCGGCTGACCACGCCGACGCTGCCCTTCTTGAAGATGTTTCCGGGCATGATCCCGATCTTGCACTCGCCGGGGGTGAGCACGCCCGGGCAATTGGGCCCGATCAGCCGCGACTTGGAGCCGCACAAAGCCCGCTTCACGCGGACCATGTCGAGCACCGGAATGCCCTCGGTGATGGTGACGATCAGCGGCACCTCGGCGTCGATCGCCTCGAGGATTGAATCGGCTGCAAAGGGAGGCGGGACGTAGATGACGGACGCGGTCGCGCCGGTTTTCTCCACCGCTTCGGCGACCGTGTCGAACACCGGCAGGCCGAGATGCTCGGTCCCGCCTTTGCCGGGGGTCACGCCGCCGACCATTTTCGAGCCATAATCGAGCGCCTGGCGCGTGTGGAAAGTGCCCGTGTCGCCGGTCATCCCCTGAGTGATGACCTTGGTGCTGCTGTCGACGAGAATGCTCACTGCTGCTCCAACGCGCTAACTCTCACAATGATCGTGCCTTCATCACTCGCCTCGCGATTGAATGAAACGGCGATTTTACGGCCATCGACAATCGCTATGCGCTTGCCGTCAGAATCGGCGTCGGAAAGGCTGCCAGCAAATGAGTCGACAAGCTGGTTGTATGCAGATTCGCCGTTCACGGGCGCAGAAACGCTGCACCAGACCTCACCTTCCTTCGTCGGCAGTGAAATGGTCGTCAACCCGTCGCTTCTAGCGCGAATGTCGAGTTTTACCGGCGGTGAATCGTCGCCTATGAACTTGATCGGGAGAGGTTTCCAACCGTTCTTCTCCAGCACGTCGCGGCGCACCTCGCTGGAAGTTACCGCTGCGAGGCAATCGCGATAGGCCCGTTCAAGCTGTTGGAACGGGACGTCTGGATGGAACAGCCCCTGCGGCGCATTCGCCGCTAGCGTTGCTGCTGCGATGACCAATTCGAACATTCTAAACTCCGCTATGCAAGGCTTCCGTCGATCTGCTTGCACGCGACGAGCAGCTCCTTCACCGCATCGACGCTGACCTGGAAATTGGCCTTGGCTTCGTCCTTTAGGTCGATCTCGACGACGCGCTCGACGCCGCCGGCGCCGATTACCACCGGAACGCCGACGTAGAGGTTGTCGACTCCATACTGGCCGGTCAGATGCGCCGCGGCGGGCAACACCCGCTTCTTGTCCTTGAGGAAGCTCTCGGCCATCGCGATTGCGCTGGTCGCCGGGGCGTAAAACGCGCTTCCGGTCTTCAGCAGGCCAACGATCTCGCCGCCACCGCCGCGGGTCCGCTTGACGATCGCATCGATCCGCTCCTGGGTACTCCAACCCATCTTGATAAGGTCGGGGATCGGGATCCCGGCGACGGTCGAATATTCGACCACCGGCACCATCGTGTCGCCGTGGCCGCCCAACACGAAGGCGGTGACGTCCTCGACGCTGACCTGGAACTCCTCGGCAAGGAAGTGACGGAAGCGGGCGCTGTCGAGCACGCCCGCCATTCCGACGACCATGTTGTGCGGCTGACCGGAGAATTCGCGCAGAGCCCACACCATCGCGTCGAGCGGGTTGGTGATGCAGATGACGAAGCTGTCGGGCGCATGCTTCTTGATGCCTTCTCCGACCGCCTTCATCACCTTGAGGTTGATCCCGAGCAGGTCGTCGCGGCTCATTCCCGGCTTTCGCGGCACGCCAGCGGTGACGATGCAGACGTCCGCGCCGGCGATGTCGGCATAATCGGACGTGCCCTTAAGCTTCGCGTCGAAATCATCGACTGGTCCCGCCTGCGCAATGTCCAGCGCCTTGCCCTCGGGAATGCCCTCGGCGATGTCGAACAGCACGACGTCGCCCATTTCGCGCATTGCCGCCAGGTGGGCGAGCGTACCGCCGATCATTCCGGCGCCGATCAATGCGATCTTCTTGCGAGCCATGAAGCTGCTGTTTCCTTCCATTGGTTGGTTGCACCGGAGTCGGCTCCGCAGAATTTGGCGGCGCTCTAGACCGCTCGCCGAAGCGGAGCAACCGGGCCAAGCTGTCCCCCAGATGAACGGCGCAGAAACCGGCCTCCCTGCCGTTCGTTTTCGCCGCAATCAGGGAATTGCTCCCTTTGGAGATTGAGAATGACGAAGCTTCTGTTGATCGTCGGTGCGGCTGCGCTTGCCACAGCTGGCCCGGCGCTTTCCAAGCCGCCTCACGCAAAGGGGCACGGCAAGCCGCCCGCCGCCCATGTGGCCAAGGGCAAGCCCGCCAAGGCCAAGCCGCTGATGCGCGCCCAGGACCGCAACCGCAATGGCATCCTGGACGCCGATGAGGCGCTCGCCCGCAAATATGGCGGCGCGCTGTGCCCGCCGGGCCTTGCCAAGAAAACCCCGGCCTGCATGCCACCGGGACAGGCGAAGCGAATCTTCCGCGAAGGCCAGCGGGTAGCGGGCAATTATCGCTACTACACGCCTTACGGGGACATCCCGCTGTCGCTTCGGGATCGGTACGACCTGAGCGACGATTATCGGTACATCTACCGGGATAATGCGATCTATGTCGTGGATCCCGCTACGAGCCTGGTGACGAGGATCATCGACGCGATCCTCTAAGGGCGAATTTGGGGCCGCCGCGCCTGCGGCGGCCCTTTGCCCGGCAGATTTCCTGACCAACAAGTAACCAGGCTGCTCAACGCCCGTTCAGCTTTTCGCCGCTACGTCAAAGGCATGAAAACATTTATCATGCTCGCGGGCGCTGCGGCACTCGCTTTCGCCGGCCCGGCTGTAGCAAAGCCCGGCCATGGTCATGGACAAGCGCATGGCAAGGGCCACGCCCACGCGGTCGGGGCCGGCCATTCGCCGGTCGGCTATGGTGTCGGCGGCTGCCCGCCGGGCCTTGCCAAGAAGAACCCGCCTTGCATGCCACCC
>DATAKH010000221.1:0-4592 GCA_036261735.1 Sphingomicrobium sp. | reverse complement strand
TGGTCGAGGCGGATGGTCCGGTCGCCGAGCTGGAGTGGCGGACGAGCGGACGTCAACCGCTCCCACTGAGCTGAGAGAGAGTCGTCAAGCCTTGTCCCAAGATCTTGCACGGAAACGAGTTCCACCGACACTCGCCTACTTTCCCTAATCTCAAGGAGCTCGACCGCCGAGAACCAGTTGAGGCCGCCGGCCAGGCGAGCCACCTGCCCGTCGTGGCCGAACGGCGAATCGACGAAAGCGGTCGGTCGGAGAAGCATTCGCATGGGGCCGCGCTATAGCGCGGAGAGGTGCCGTTGGCGCAATGTGTCGAGCGGCTGCAGCGCCCGTCCCTCCTTCACGTGCCAGAATGTCCAGCCATTGCACGACGGCGCGCCTTGAAGGGCCGCCCCCACCTTGTGGATCGAGCCGCTGTGCGCCCCCGATTCGATCGAGCCGTCTGCGCGCACGCTCGCTGAATAGTGCCCCTTGGCATCAGCGAGCCGGGTCCCCGGCGGGCACAGGCCACTTTCGACGAGAAGCCCGAAGGCGACTCGCGGCGCAGTCCGCTGCTCGGCCATGGTCGCCATTGCGCTCTCGTCGAGCGGGAGAGTGGAGCCGATCCGCTCCAGCGCGACCTTCACGTAGGACCGCTCGCGCTCGATTCCGACCCAGCGGCGGCCAAGGCGGGTGGCGACAGCGCCCGTGGTGCCGGTGCCGAAGAACGGATCCAGGACGATATCGCCCGGTTTCGTGCATGCGAGCAATATCCGGTAGAGCAAGGCTTCGGGCTTCTGGGTCGGGTGCGCCTTCGCACCATCCGCTCCCTTCACCCGCTCCGACCCGCTGCAAATCGGCAGCACCCAATCCGAGCGCATCTGGAGGTCGTCGTTGAGCGCCTTCATGGCGCGATAATTGAAGGTGTAGCGCGCATTCTCGTCCTTCGCGCACCACAGCAAGGTCTCGTGCGCATTCGTAAAGCGAGTGCCTCGGAAGTTCGGCATCGGGTTCGACTTGCGCCACACGATGTCGTTCAAAATCCAGAATTCGGCGTCCTGCAGAAGCGCGCCGACGCGGTAGATGTTGTGATAGCTGCCGATCACCCAGATGGTGCCGTCGTCCTTGAGGATTCGCCGCGCCTCGTGGAGCCACTCCCGGGTGAAATCGTCGTAGGCGGCGAGACTGTCGAACTTGTCCCATTCGTCATCCACGGCATCGACCCGCCCGCCCTCCGGCCGGAACAGGTCGCCGCCGAGCTGCAGATTGTACGGCGGGTCGGCAAAAATCATGTCGACGCACTTGTCTGGAAGCCGCGCCATTTCGGCGATGCAGTTGCCCTGGAGGATGGTGTCGAGCGGCAACTCGCGTTTGGCCGCGGATGGCCGGCGGACTCGCGCCTTCGGCTCGGGAACTCGAGCAAGCAGATTCATGTGAACTACGCCCCCTGACAAGACGGCGAAGGTGAGTCAGGCCGGACTCGCGGTCAACATTTCAGAGGTTAACGGCGGTGCGGAAGTCGCTAACGCTATGCGGCGGATCGCGACCGGACCACAAGATGTTGAGTCTGTTCGGAGTCGGCGGACTCAACCGCTAGTGTGTGTGGCGCAAAGGACTCGGGCCGCTGCTTTTCGATGATCTCCAGCTCTGGCTGTGCATGGCCGAGCTCGATCGCGCGGATCGGGGCAAAGCTCCTTCGGTGAAGCGGAGTTAGGCCGAGCGCCTGCAGGCCGCGATAATGTTCGGGCGTGCCGTAGCCGCGGTTCGTCTCCCACCCGTAGCCAGGATATTCGCTCGCCCACTCCGCCATCATCCGGTCTCGGGTGACCTTGGCGATGATCGAGGCGGCGGCGATCGAGCGGCACTTGGCGTCGCCGTCGACGATCGCCTTGGACGGTCGCTCCCAGCGCGGGCAGGCATTGCCGTCGACCAGCACCCAGGCCGGCTCGATTCCGAGCGCTTCGACCGCGCGAGTCATCGCCAGCATCCGCGCCCAGTAGATGTTGATCTTGTCGATTTCCTCGACGCTTGCCACGCCGACGCCCCAGGCGGCGCACTTGACCAGACGCGTGTAGAGCGCCTCTCGCTTTTCGAGCGGCAGGTTCTTCGAATCGTCGATCCCCCGCGGATATTTGTCGCGGTCGAGGATGACCGCCGCCGCAACCACCGGGCCGGCAAGAGGGGCGCAGCCCGCTTCGTCGACGCCCGCCAGCGGCTGGGGAAACCCGATCTCGAGCTTGAACGAACAACGGCGCGGCATCGAGTCGCCTTGTGGACTTGCCGACCGGCGCGCGTCCAGACGGCGCGCGGCCTATGTTGTGGAAAAGTCTATTCTTCCACTCGCCAGGGCGGGAAGCGGCGCGCTTCGCCGGCCTTGTAGAGGAAGATGATGTTGCCGGACGGGTCGTGGAGGCGCGCTTCGCGCCACATCCACGGCTGGTTGCGGGGGCCATGCTCGAAGGCGAGGCCATTTCGCGCAAGCCGCTCGACCCGCTCGTCGAGGTCGTCGCATTCGAGATAGACCGCGGTCGTCGCGGAAATCGCCTCGTCCGGGTCTATCTGCACGGACAAAGTGCCCCCGCCCTCGGTTTCGAAGCGCGCATAGCCGTTCTCCGGGCTGTCGACGATCTGCTTTAGGCCGAGGGTGCGGTAGAATTCGACCGACTTGCGGTAGTTGGTGCCGGTGACGGTGACCTGATTGAGCCTCGGCCCGGCGCCGACATCGAGGCGGACTCGTCCCTGGGCAATCGGCCCGGCGCCCTGCCCCAGGTCCGGCGAATCCTGGAGAGCAAGGCGGACGAAAATGCGCGCCCTGTCCACGGCCGAGCTAAGCGTGTCGCCCTGGCCGAGGAAGGTCGCGATCGCGCTGGCAAGCGTGCAGCCGGTTCCGTGGGTGTTGTTGGTATCGATCCGCTGGCCCTGCCAGCTGGTCATATTGTCTTCTTCGATGAGCGCGTCGGCAAGCGCGTCGCCCTCGTCGTGGCCGCCCTTGATCAGAACCGCGCAGCCATGTTCCCCGACCAGGTGGAGTGCGGCTGCGACCGGATCCTCCTCGCTGGTTAGGCGGCCAAGCTCCGGCAGGTTGGGAGTGACCAGGGTAGCGACGTCCATCAGCTTGCCGAACGCTGCGACCGTGGCGTCGTCGGCGAGCGCCGCGCCGCTGGTCGCGACCATCACAGGATCGAAGACGATCGGCACATTCTCGAGCTTTTCGAGGCGTTTGGCGATCGCTTCTGCCGCGAATGCTCCGGGCACCATCCCGACCTTCACGGCATCAACGCCGATGTCGCCGATGACGGCATCGATCTGGGCGATGATCATTTCGGCCGGAACCGGGTGAACGGCATCGACCCCGAGCGTGTTTTGCGCGGTGATGGCGGTGATGGCGGTCATCGCATGGCCGCCGATCATCGTGACGGTCTTGATGTCGGCCTGAATGCCCGCCCCGCCCCCGGAATCGGAGCCTGCGATGATCAGGATTCGCGCCGTCGGCGTCACTCTACTCGCCTTCGACCCGGCCCTTGGGGCGAAGTTTTCCATGTGCACGGGGGCGCTGGTACGCCCCAAATGCCAACAAAGCGTTCACGCCGCCGCCTGGACGGCCTCGCAGATGTCGTCCACGACCCTTTCGACAAGCGCCGGGTCGTCTCCTTCGGCCATGACCCGGATGAGCGGCTCGGTCCCCGATTTGCGGATCAGCAGGCGTCCGCGGCCTTCGAGCGCGCGCTCCGCGTCGGCGATGCGCTTCTTCACCGCTTTGTCGTCGAGCGGCGCGCCGCCGTTGAAGCGGACGTTCTTCAGGAGCTGCGGAAGCGGCTCGAACTGGCGGAGCACCTCGCTCGCGGGCTTGCCGCTGCCGACCAGCGCGGCGAGCACCTGGAGCCCGGCGACGAGGCCGTCGCCGGTGCTCGAATAATCGGTCAGGATGATGTGCCCCGACTGCTCGCCGCCGACATTGCAGCCAAGCTCCCGCATCCTTTCGAGCACATAGCGGTCGCCGACCTGGGTTCGGACCAGGCCGATGCCCTCGTCGGCGAGTCGGCGCTCGAGGCCCAGGTTCGACATGACGGTCGCGACGACGTCGCCCTTGAGTTCCTCGCGCCGGCGCCGGTCGAGCGCAATCAGCGCCATCATCTGGTCGCCGTCGACGAGACGGCCCTTTTCGTCGGCGACGAGGATCCGGTCGGCGTCCCCGTCGAGCGCAAGGCCGATGTCGGCGCCCTCGGCGACGACTCGCTCGCACATCGCCTGCGGATGGGTCGATCCGCAGCCGTCGTTGATGTTGAGGCCGTTGGGCGTGACCCCCATCGCGACCACCTCGGCGCCGAGCTCCCACAGCGCATCGGGGGCGACGTGGTAGGCGGCGCCGTTAGCGCAATCGATAACCACCTTCAGCCCGTCGAGCCTGAGGCGGTCCGGGAAGGTCGACTTGGCGTGGTGGACGTAGCGGCCGCGCGCATCGTCGATCCGCTTTGCGCGGCCGATCAGCTCCGGCTTGGCAAGGCGAGGCGATTTCTCCAGGCGGCGCTCGATGGCGCGCTCATCCTCGTCGCTGAGCTTGTAGCCGTCAGGCCCGAACAGCTTGATCCCGTTGTCGTGAAACGGATTGTGGGAGGCGG
>DATAKH010000217.1:0-2123 GCA_036261735.1 Sphingomicrobium sp. | reverse complement strand
TCCTTGTCGAGGCTCTGCTGCTCGGTGCCGTTGGCAGTGCCGGTCGCGAGGATATAGTCGTCGTTATAGATATCCATGTCGAACCAGGTGCCGTGCTTTTTCGCGAGCTGGATGCTGGCATCGCTCGCGAGGCTCGCATGTTCGATCGTGTCGACCCCGGCCAGGATGGCATCGCGGATTCCTTCGTCGCCGTGGGCATGAGCGGCGACCCTAAGGCCCAGCATGTGTGCTTCCTCCACGATCGCCGTCATCTCGGCGAGGCTGAGCTGCTGCGCTCCAACGCTGTCGCCCAAGGAGAAAACCCCGCCGGTCGCGCAGATCTTGATCACCTCGGCGCCATGCTTGTGGACCCAGCGCACTTTTTCCCGGGCCTGCTCGGGGCTGGTGACGATCCCCGGGGTCACCTTTTCAAGTGACGGCGGAAGGCCGTTGGTGTCGTCGCAATGACCGCCCGTAGCGCCGAGCGCATAAGCTGCGGCGACAATTCGCGGACCGGCGATCCAGCCGCCGTCAATCGCCTGGCGTAGCCCGATGTCCTGAAAGCCGCCGGAACCGACGTTGCGGACAGTGGTGAAGCCGGCTCCGATCGTCTCGCCGGCGTTGACCGGCCCGATCGCAGCCCAAAAGCTGTCGGTGAATTTGAGGCCCTGGTAGCCGCCGATTTCAGGCAGGGAATTCAAGTGAACGTGCATGTCGATAAGACCGGGAAGCAGGGTGTCGCCTGGAAGGTCGATATGCTCGGTCCCGGCGGGTACCTGCATGGCTGCGAGATTCCCGATCATCTGGATCCGCCCGTCGTCGCCGATCAGGATCGCGGGGCGGTCGATATAGCGGCCGGACTTCACGTCGAGCATCCTCTCGGCGGTGACGAGCGTCGCGGCCGTTGCGGCCGTGCTGAGCGAAATGGCCGCGGCGGCAGCCGACAGGATGCTCTTCATTCGGGTAGCCCCCTCCCCGTCAGATGTGAATCACACGCCCGAACGCGGCAAGAACGCTTTCGTGCATCATCTCACTCAAAGTGGGGTGCGGGAAGACGCTATTTATGAAGTCCTGTTCGACCAACTCGGCGGTCTTGCCGATCGTATAGCCCTGAATCAGCTCGGTGACCTCGGCGCCGATCATGTGCGCTCCGAGCAGTTCGCCGGTTTTGGCATCGAACACGGTCTTCACGAAGCCGTCGGTTTCGCCGAGTGCGATCGCCTTGCCGTTGCCGATGAAGGGGAACTTGCCGACCTTCACCTCGTAGCCCTTTTCCTTGGCAGCGGCTTCGGTGAGGCCGACGGAGGCCACCTGCGGCCGGCAATAGGTGCAGCCGGGGATGTTCTTCGGGTCGGTCGCGTGCGGGTGAGCGTCCTTGCCGAGCTCCTTGGCGATGGCCTCGGCAGCGGTGACGCCTTCGTGGCTTGCCTTGTGCGCCAGCCAGGGCGGAGCGGTAACGTCGCCGATCGCCCAGATCCCGGCAGTGCTGGTGCGGCAATGGTCGTCGGTGTCGATATGGCCCTTGGTCATTTTCACGCCGAGCTGGTCGAGGCCAATATCCTCGGTGTTTGGAACGATGCCCACGGCAACAATGGCGTGGCTGAACTTGTGCTCCGACGATTTGCCGTCGGCGGTCTTGATTGTCGCTGTGACGCCCTTGGCGTCCGACTTGAGGCTCTCGACCCCGGCGCCGGTGTGGATCGTCATCCCCTGCTTCTTGAGCTGCTTGGCGAGGAAGTCGCTGATTTCCGAATCTTCGACCGGAACGACTCGGTCGAGCATCTCAACGACCGTCACCTTCGCGCCAAGGTCTGAGTAGAAGCTAGCGAACTCGATCCCGATCGCGCCGGATCCGATGACGAGAAGCTCGCTCGGCATCTCCGGCGGAGTCATCGCGTGGCGGTAGGTCCAGATGCGCTTGCCGTCGGACTTGGCAAACGGCAGCTCACGCGCCCGGGCGCCCGTGGCGACGATAAGGTGCTTGCACTGGAGCTCGGTCGTCTTGCCGTCGGCCGCGACGGTGACTTTGCCTTTGCCGGTGAGCTGCCCCTCGCCCATGTGAACAGCGATCTTGTTCTTCTTCATCAGCCCGGTGCCGCCGCGGTTGAGCTCGCCGGCGACGTCGCGGCTGCGCTTGACCACCT
>DATAKH010000215.1:0-2311 GCA_036261735.1 Sphingomicrobium sp. | reverse complement strand
TTCCCCGAAGAGCAGGCGCTTCCCGCCGAAACCGCCATTCCGGCGAGGTCGAACTGGGCCAGCAAGGCTGCGCTGGTCGCGCCAGGAAGCGAGACAGCACCGATTGTCGGCGCTCTCGGCGCGTCCTCGGCGATGATCTCGCCGCCCGAGGCACGGACCCCATCCTCGAGCCGTTTGCGAAGCCCAGACAACCGATCCATGTCGTAAGGGCTCGCTGAAAGCGCGGCGGCGAAGGCCATTGCGCCGGGGACGTCTTGCGTTCCCCGCCGATAGCCCTTCTCCTGCCCGCCCCCGCAGGGCCTAAGCGTGGCGGGATCGCGAACGAGGAGCGCACCGATTCCCGGCGGACCGCCGAGCTTGTGCGCGCAGATGGCGATCAGGTCGGCGTCGGGCAGAGGCAGTTTCGACGCGCCCTGGGCGCAGTCGGCGAGAAGCAGGCTTCCTGCCTCGCGGATCTTTGTCGCCAGCCGGTCGAGGGGCTGGATTACCCCAGTTTCGTTGTTCACCTGCTGGATCGCTACGAGGGCGGGTCCGGAATCGAGCACTTCGTCGAGCGCGGCTTCGTCAATCAAACCGTTGCTGTCGACGGGAATAACGACCGAATCCTGGCCCATCGCATGGCCGACGATCGCGTGCTCGGTGGCGCCGTGCGCACGTCCTGGCACGAGCGCGCACCGCGCCGCGATCTCGACGCTCTCGCTCGCTCCAGAGGTGAACACGACGTCATGACGCCAGCCAAGCGCGCCCCTCAGCTCTTCCCGCGCGCCTTCGAGGAGCGCTCGCGAACGGCGCCCTTCCCAATGCGGACTGTTCGGGTTCGCCCATTCAGCGAGGCCGCGGGCGAAAGCTTCGCGGGCCGGGGCGATGACAGGCGTGGTCGCGGCATGGTCGAGGTAAATTCGCTTAGTCATTTTGGCGGATATCTGCCGATTGCCAGTTGGAGTCGCGACCCTATATAGGAGCCGCCGCCGCGGCGCACCCGTCGGCGCACAGTCATCCTCACGCGAGCAGCCGCACACCTATGCCCGAAGTCATCTTTCCTGGTCCCGAGGGCCGTCTCGAAGGCCGTTTCCACCCAGGGCCCCGCCCCCGTGCGCCGGTCGCGATGATCCTCCACTCGCACCCGCAGGCCGGCGGGACGATGAACAACAAGATCGTCCAGCTCCTTTACCAGACGTTCGTCCGACGCGGCTTTGCGACCCTGAGGTTCAACTTCCGCGGAGTCGGCAAGAGCCAGGGCACTTTCGACAACGGAATCGGCGAACTTTCGGACGCTGCAAGCGCGCTCGACTGGGTCCAGCAGATCCACCCGGAAGCCGAGACGACCTGGGTTGCTGGCGTAAGCTTCGGCGCATGGATCGGGATGCAGCTGTTGATGCGCAGGCCTGAAATCCGCGGCTTCATCTCGATCGCACCGCCGGCGAACATGTACGATTTCAGTTTCCTTGCGCCCTGCCCTTCGTCCGGGATCATTATCCAGGGCGGGGACGACGAGGTCGTCACACCGGGTGCAGTGCAAAAGCTGGTCGACAAGCTTCGCACCCAGAAGCACATCACCATCACCCACGACGTAATCCCCGGTGCGAACCATTTCTTCGCCAACGAGCTCGACCTGCTGATGAAGAGCGTCGACGACTATCTCGACATGCGCCTCGCCACCGATCCCAAGCGGCCGGCTATAACGACCAAATCAGGACGTTAGCGAAGATCACCGCGGCCGCTGCAATCATCAACGCGCCCTTCGCACGGTCGGAGCGGCCGGTGACGATCCGGACACCGGCGAAACCGAGGAAGAAGGCCGAAATGACGGCGAGAGCCATCGCGGCCGATGCAAGTGTTTCCAAAACAGGGCTTCCTTTCACCAAGACTTAACCGATCCCGTTCATTGTTGCGAACGTGGACGCCGATCAACAGCAGGCTCGGCTCGAAGAAGCGTTCGAGCGGATCGAGGAAACGATCCTTCCGTGCATCGCGATGATGCTGGAAACGCTGGTGGACGCCTCCACTAACGCCGCCGATGCCGATCCCAAGGCGCTCGTCGCCGAGCTGCAGATTCTCGCAGCCGAGCTCGAGGAGCTGACCCTGGCGGTGGAGCGGTCGAGCCCCGTTCACGTCGAGCCCGGGGAGTACAAGACCAAGATTGCGGCTGCCTAAGCGGCGCTCACGATCCGGGCATAAAGTGCCGGGTCTATGTTTCCTCCCGAAAGAACCGCCACCGTCCCCTCGACCGGTTCCACCTTGCCGGCGATCAGCGCAGCAAGCGCGGCAGCTCCGCCCGGCTCGACCGTCAGCCCATGTTCGATCCAGGCGA
>DATAKH010000212.1:0-6961 GCA_036261735.1 Sphingomicrobium sp. | reverse complement strand
TCGCCTGGGCGAAGAGGCCCTCCATGCGCTTCTCTTCTTCCTTCACGTGGTGATCGATCTCTTCGCAGAGCACCTTCATTTTCGCATCGTAGAACTCGTCGCTCGGCTCGCCAGCCTCGATCTCGGCGATCAGTAGCTTGGCGGCGTCATGCTCGACGTAGCCTTCCTTCAGCAGATCCTCGTCGACCTTGCCCTTACAGGCGGGGTAGAAAATCTCTTCCTCGATTTGGGCGTGAATGGTGAGCTCGCGGCAGATTTTCCGCGCCAGCTCTTGCTTTCGCTTCGACCCAGTCGCGCTGTTGTAGGATTCGAAGAGTTTTTCGACTTCGTCATGGTCCTGCTTGAGAAGCGCGACTGCATCCTGTTTGGTTTCGGCCATCAACGTTACTCCTTTTTCTCAAGCCAAAACTGTTTGCGCTTTGGACATGTTCCTGCGCAGCAGCGTTTGCGAGGCAGCAGCGAAAGGACGGTGATGGCGAAAAAGACGACGACTAAGCCGAAAGCGCCGGCCAAGCCGCGGGCAAAGGCGTCGAAGGCGCGAAAGCCGGCGGCAGCGTCAACGCGAAATCGCGGTGGCAAAAGACCCAAATCCGCGTCCGCGAAATCGGAACCGCCAATGAGCGCGGCAGATGCGCTCGTGGGGCTGATCGAGAGCCCCCTGGTCGCGGACATAATCGCGGCGGGTGCGGCCGCTGCTCTCGCGTCCTTCACTCATCACCGGCTCAGCCGCCGCCGCGAAACCGGAACGAAGCAGGCGCTCAAGGATGCCGCCGGCGCAGCAGCGACGGCGATGGCGGCGAGGCTGTCGGAAGAGCTCGAAGAAATCCTCGAAGCGGGCAAGGCGAGCGCTAAACCCGGAAAAGCGTGATCCGAGCGCGGCCGACGTCGCGTTCCGCCTCCACAGCGCAAGCCGCCGGCTCGATCCGCTCGCCGCGCCTGGTCTCAATGGCAACCCAGCTTCCCGGTGCGGCCCAAGCTGCGCCGATGATTTGTGCGAGGGCACGCGAGCCCGAACCCGCCGCATAGGGCGGATCGGCGAAAATCAGGTCGAACGGCTGCTCGGACGGAAGGGACTCCGCGGTACCCCGGATAATCCTGGTCCGCTCGGAAGCGCCAAGCGCCGCGATATTCGCCCGGATGGCGGCGATCGCACGAGCGTCCTGCTCTACGAAGCAGGCGAAAGCGGCTCCGCGCGACAGGGCTTCCAGCCCGAGTGCGCCGGTCCCCGCGTAGAGGTCGGCAACGCGAAGCTGGTCGAACTGCCCTATCCGGCTGGCGAGCATGGAAAAGAGCGTTTCTCGAACTCGGTCGCCCGTCGGGCGAGTTGCCGTTCCCTCGGGCGCGATGAGCTTCCGCCCGCGCCATTCGCCCGCGATAATCCTCACTTGAGGGCTGACTGGAACTCAGTGAGGACGGTTCGCGAAATCTCATCCACCGCCCCCGGCTCCAGCCCGCCTACGTCGAACGGGCCATAGGCCGTGCGGATGAGTCGTGAGACCTTCAGCCCGAGGTGCTCCAAAACCCGCCGCACTTCGCGGTTCTTGCCTTCGGTGAGGCTGAGCTCGATCCAGCAGTTGCGGCCGGTCCGCCGCTCGAGATTGGCGTTGATCGATCCGTAATGCATCCCTTCGATCGTCACGCCTTCGGCAAGCTTTTCGAGCTCCACCTGGCTGACCTGGCCGAAGGCGCGGGCGCGATAGTGGCGAACCACTGCGCTGCTCGGCAGCTCGAGCTTTCGCTTCAGCTCGCCGTCGTTGGTCAGCAGCAGCAGGCCTTCGGTCATGAAGTCCAGCCGCCCGACCGGCATCAGTCGCGGAAGGCCTTTCGGAAGGCGGTCATAGATGGTCGGCCGGCCCTTGGGATCGCGCTCGGCGGTAATCGTGCCTTGCGGCTTGTAGAACCGGAACAGCCGAGTCGATTGCGCCGCCCGAACCGGCTTGCCGTCCACCGTCACTCCGCTGAGGCTGGTGAGAAGGGTCGCGGGCGTTGTCAGCACTTCGCCTTCAACCGCAATGCGCCCCTCGGCGATCATCCGCTCGATCTCGCGGCGGGAAGCGACCCCAGCGCGAGCGAGCAGCTTCGCGATCCGCTGCGGGCCGTCGTCGCGGCCGGCGCTCACGCGCGGCCTTTCGGAGCGGCGTCGGCGCGGCACTGGATGGCGCTTGGTGCGTTCGGATGGCAAAGCTTCTATTATCCTGCTGGGGGTCTGATGCTGTTCGGCAAGCGCAAGCGCATCGTCAAGCGCATCCTCATCGTCGAGGATGAGCCGCTTACTGCGTTCGACAACGAAGTGACGCTCGCCGACCTCGGGTACGAAGTCGTCGCGACGCTCGACCGGTTCAGCCAGGCGATTGAGCTGCTCGACCGGGAGCAGGTCGATCTTGTCCTCAGCGATGTCAGGCTTACCGGAAAGCACAGCGGCTTCGATCTTGCCCGAGCTTCAAAGGAGCGCGGCATTCCGGTGCTCTTTTCAACCGGTCACAAGGTGCCGGAGGAAGCGAAGGCGCTTGCAGTCGGTTGCCTGAGCAAGCCGTACACCGAAAGGCAGCTCAAGAATGCCCTGGAAGAGGTCGACAAGCTGCTTGCCGGCGAGGCCGTCAAATCTGCGAAGGGGTTCGAGCTGTACCCGCGGGTGGAGAGTTAAAGCATCGCCTCGACGCGCGCGTGGAAATCCGCGATTCCGCTTTCGAGCGTCCCCAGCGTGACTTTGTCGAGAAACCCTGAGCTCAGCCCTTGCTGGCACAGCGCTGCGGCCCGGAAGTCTTCGCCGGCGAAGGTGCCGCCGTCCAGCAGCTCCCAGCTCTTGCGCCAATGGGCATCGGCTTCCGGCGTCGTGGGAGGCTCGGGAATCAGCATGAAATCCTCGACCAGCGATGTGCCGACCGACTGCGGCATGATCACCAGCAGGTTGATGTAGTCCGGGCTCACCACCAGCACCGATGCCGGGAACATCATATAGGTGAAGGTGACTGCCCGCCGAAGCTGGGCCCAGTCGTCGCGATCGACGTTCGCGAGATAGTCCGCACGGCCCACGACGGCGCGCTGGTGCGGGCCGATACGGTCGGCGGCGGTAATCCCGTCGGCGAAGAAATTGGCGATCGTGCCTGCGTGCAGCCTCTGCACATGGTAGCTTTCCAGGAACGCATCGACGATCTGCTTCCAGTTGGCGGCGACGGCATGAGTCCGGCGCTCGTACAGGTGGAGGCCGGCCATTCCGAACGCGTCGAAATCCGGCGCGAGCGCCTGGGCCGGGCCGAAATCGGCCTGCTCGTCGCGGGCGAACCAGATCAGCCCGCCGGCTTCGGCCGCCGCAAAGCGCACCAGCGACTTCTCCGACTTGTCGAGCCCGGGGAAGCAGTCGGCCCGCGGGACACCTTTGAGCGCACCGTCGGGGCCGTAGGTCCAGGCGTGATAGGGGCAGGCGATCCCCTTTGCCGAGACGACTTCGGCGCTTTCGACCAGCCGGGTTCCGCGGTGGCGGCAGACGTTGGCCATCACGTGGACTTCGCCGCCGGAATCGCGGGTAACGAGCAGCGGAACGCCAAAGCCGTCGTGGGTGAAGGCAAGGTTGCCGTGCGGGAGAAGCGCCGAGGGACCGATGACCAGCGGAAGCTTCGCGAATATCTTCCGCTGCTCGGTTTCGAACCGCGCCTCGTCAGTATAGGCGCTGGACTCCAGCTCCAGGATTCCGCTTCCGAGCGCCGCCTCGCCGCGCGCCAGCGCATCGGCAAGCGCGCGCTGGCCGGCACTTGGCCGAAGGACGGAGATCGGTGCGTCCATTGGCGCTTTGGTGCGCCCAACCATGCTGCCATGCAAGAGCAGTCACTCACCCCCTGTTCAGGCGCGCCGGGGCTGTTAATCATCGCCGCAAGGACAAGCGAAGAGGACGGGGCATGGCGACAGCAGCAGTAACGGCTGAACGGACGGGCTTTTTCGGGACGATTGCACCTTATTTCCGGCCGATGCCGTTCGTTGCGTTCCTGCTCGGCATATCGAGCGGATTTCCGCTCACGCTGCTGCTGGCAACGATGACCTACTGGCTTTCGAAGGTCGGGATCGAAAAATCGACGATCGGTTTCGCGATCGGCCTGACGACTCCCTACACGCTGAAATTCCTGTGGGCGCCGCTGGTCGACAAGATGCCGCTGCCGGTCCTGACTCGAATGTTCGGGCAGCGGCGGGCCTGGCTTTTCTTCATCCAGGCGCTGCTGTTCGCGGCCTTGTGGCAACTTGGCGCAAGCGACCCGGCGAGCGGGCTCGCTCTGTTCGCCGTGTGGGCGATCGTCGTCGCCTTCCTTTCGGCGACCCAGGACATCGTCATCGACGCCTACCGCATCGAGATCCTGACCGATGAGGAACTGCCGTACGGAACGGCCATGAACCAGTTCGGCTACCGGACCGGAAACCTGATCGCCGGCGCCGGGACGATCTATCTTGCGTCGACCGAGGGTGCCGGCCTTGGTTGGGCGGTGGCCTATGGCCTGACTGGGCTAGCCGTTCTTCCGGCGGCGATCGCGGCGCTGTTCGCCGGGCCCGGGCGCTACGTCGAGCGGCACATCCGCAAGGCAGGACAGAGCTTCGGCGCGTGGGTGCGCGAGACAGTGTGGAACCCGTTCAAGGAGTTCCTGACCCGCCATGGCGCCTTCCTGATCCTCGCCTTCGTCCTGGTCTACAAGATCGGCGACGCGATGGGGCAGGTGATGCTCGGGCCGATGATCAACGAGCTCGGCTTTTCGGACACCGAATATATCGCCGTGAACAAGTTCGTTGGGTTCTGGGCCCTGATCGTCGGCTCGGCCTTGGGCGCGCCGTTCATCAAGTGGCTCGGAATGGGCCGGGCGCTGTTTGTCTCGGGACTCCTGATGATGTTCTCCAACCTGCTGTTCGCGGCTCTCGCAGCGACCGGCCGGTCGGACGTGATGCTCGCGCTTGCCGTAGGCACGGAAAACCTGACCAGCGGTATCGGGCTGACGGTCTTCGTCACGTATTTGTCCGGCTTGTCGAGCCTTGCCTACACGGCCACCCAGTTCGCGCTGCTTTCGTCGTTCGCGGCAGTCGGGCGGACCTGGATGTCGACGCCCGCTGGATTCATCGCGGAAGGATTCGGCTGGGTCGGCTTCTGGCTGTTCACTGTGGCCGCCGCCGTGCCCGGGATGATCCTGTTATGGATCATGTGGAGCAAGGGCTTCGTCGTCGAGACGGTCCGCCAGCCCGGCACCGAGGACGACGAGGAGATTACTCCGTCGGGAAAGCTCAAGTCGGCCTAATCGGGAATCTCGCCGTTCGCCCGTAGCGCCTCGCCGGCGGCATAGAGCGAGCCGAACATGAGCACCCGCGCCGGCGCGTTCACTCGGCCGATCGCCTCGGCAAGCGTCGAGTTGGCGCTCGATTTGAACCCGAGACCGCGAGCGAGAGCGGCGAGATCCTCGGGCGAGTGATGGTCGTGATCCGCGACGGGAATGCAATGCACCTCGGCCGCAAGCCCGCGGAACGGTTTCAGCATCGCCCGCGGATCCTTGGTCGAAATGCTCCCGAAGATGATGGCGAGCGGCAAGTCGTCGGAGAAGCCGCGGCGGGCATGATCGGCGAGCAGTCGTGCTGCCGCCGCATTGTGGCCTCCGTCAAGCCAGAGCTCGCTGCCTTGCGCAAGCCGCTTCGTCAGCGGGCCCGATCCCAGCTTTTGCAGCCGAGCCGGCCATTTCGCTTCTAGCAGGCCGCGCCCATAGGCTTGTTCGGGAATTTCGAGCCGGTCCTGGCTCCGGAGCATTTCCACCGCCAGTGCGGCATTCTCCGCCTGGTGCCGTCCCGGCAGCCGCGGCATCGGAAGCTTGAGTGCTCCCGACCGGTCGTGGAGCCGGATATTGCCCCGGATCACGCGTGCATCCCACAGCGCTCCGCGCCCGATCCAGACGGCGCCGACCTTCTCGGCCCGTTGCTGCACCTGTTGCGCGGCGGCGGGCGGGTAGCGCTGGGTGACCAAGGGGACACCAGGCTTGGCAATAGCCGCCTTTTCGGCGGCGATGTCGCTGATTCGGCGTCCAAGCCACTGGCGATGGTCGACTCCAAGGCCCGCGATTCCGCACACCAGAGGTTTCTCGATCACATTCGTTGCGTCGAGCCGCCCGCCGAGGCCCACTTCGACCACACAGGCATCGGCAGCCGTACCGGCAAAGGCGAGGAACGCGACGGCCGTCGTCGCTTCGAAAAAGCTCGGCTCGATGCCATCGCTGGAGTCGAGCACCTCCTCGAGACGTGCCGCGAGCTCATCGTCTTCGATGAGCTTGCCGGCGACCCGGATCCTCTCGTTGAACCGGACCAGGTGAGGACTGGTGAAAGTGTGGACCGCGAAATCGGAGGCTTCGAGGATGGCGCGCAGGAACGCGCAGGTGGAGCCTTTCCCATTCGTACCGGCAACGTGAAAAACCGGAGGAAGTCGGTCCTGCGGCCGCCCAAGCCGGTCCAGCAAGCGCGTGATCCGGTCAAGGCCGAGGCGGTCGCCGCCGGGCGAAAGCTTGGCGAGACGGTCGAGCTGGGCCTGGACCGCGGCACTGTCCGACCGCGCGAAATCGGCCATGCTCAGGCCGCCTTCTTCTCCGGCGTCAGATAGCCGATGATGCTGGAAAGCTTGTCCTTCAGCTCGTGGCGCGGGACGACCATGTCGATCATCCCGTGCTCGAGCAGATATTCCGCCCGCTGGAATCCCTCGGGCAGCTTCTCGCGGATTGTCTGCTCGATCACTCGCTGCCCGGCAAAGCCGATCAGTGCGCCGGGCTCGGCAATCTGGATGTCGCCCAGCATCGCGTAAGAGGCCGTCACACCCCCAGTCGTCGGGTCGGTGAGGACGACGATATAGGGAAGCCCCGCTTCCTTGAGCTCGCGAATTGCCACTGTAGTTCGCGGCAGCTGCATCAGCGACAGCACCGCTTCCTGCATCCGCGCTCCGCCCGAGGCTGTGAAGATT
>DATAKH010000208.1:0-5543 GCA_036261735.1 Sphingomicrobium sp. | reverse complement strand
GCCCCATCTCCGAGATCCTCATCGAGAAGTCGATCGCGGGCTGGAAGGAGTTCGAGCTCGAGGTCATGCGGGACACGTCCGACAACTGCGTGATCATCTGCTCGATCGAGAACGTCGACCCGATGGGCGTCCACACCGGCGATTCGATCACTGTCGCCCCGGCGCTGACGCTGACCGACAAGGAATACCAGATCATGCGCAGCGCGAGCATCGCGGTGCTGCGCGAGATCGGCGTGGAGACCGGCGGTTCGAACGTCCAGTTCGCGGTCGATCCGAAGACCGGGCGGATGGTGGTGATCGAAATGAACCCGCGCGTGTCGCGGAGCTCGGCCCTAGCGTCGAAGGCGACGGGCTTCCCGATTGCCAAGGTCGCAGCGAAGCTGGCGGTCGGCTACTCGCTCGACGAGATTTCCAACGACATCACTGGCGGTGCGACGCCCGCGAGCTTCGAGCCGACGATCGATTATGTGGTGACCAAGATCCCGCGCTTCGCGTTCGAGAAGTTCAAGGGCGCGGACGCGGTTCTCTCGACGTCGATGAAGTCGGTCGGCGAAGTGATGGCGATCGGGCGCTCGTTCCCGGAGAGCCTGCAGAAAGCGCTTCGCGGGCTGGAGACTGGGCTGACCGGGCTCGACCGGGTCCGTGAGCTGGAAAATGCCGACGAGGGGCGGATCGAGAGCGCTTTGGCGCGGCCGACCCCGGACCGGCTGCTGGTAGCAGCGGAAGCGCTCCGGCAGGGTTTCACGGTGGAGCGGATCAACGCCATCGCCGGCTTCGACCCGTGGTTTTTGAGGCAGTTGGCGGCCATCGTTCTGGCGGAGATGGAGGTTCGCACCAGCGGGCTTCCGGCGGACGCGGCGGGAATGCGGCGGTTGAAGGCGCTCGGTTTTTCCGATGCCCGGCTGGCGCAACTCTCGATCCGCTCGACCGGTGCGGCGGCCGATCCGGGCGCATCGGGGCTGGTGCACGACGTGCTCAAGCACATGACCGGGGGGGTCACCGAAGCGGAAGTGCTGGACCACCGGCTTCGGCTGGGCGTCCGGCCGGTGTTCAAGCGGATCGACAGCTGCGCCGCCGAGTTCGATGCGACCACGCCCTATCTCTATTCGACCTATGAGGCGCCTTTGTTCGGCGAGCCCGTCGACGAGGCGGAGGTTTCGGACCGGAAGAAGGTCGTCATCCTCGGCGGCGGGCCGAACCGGATCGGGCAGGGTATCGAGTTCGACTATTGCTGCTGCCACGCCGCCTTCGCGCTTCGCGACGCCGGGTTCGAGACGATCATGGTCAATTGCAACCCGGAGACGGTTTCCACCGACCCCGAGACGTCGGACCGCCTTTATTTCGAGCCGCTGACGGCCGAGGACGTCCTCGAAATCGTCAGGCGGGAAGCGGAGAAAGGGGAATTGCTGGGCGTGATCGTCCAGCTCGGCGGGCAGACCCCGCTCAAGCTTGCCCAGGACCTGCAGAAAGCCGGGGTGCCGATCCTTGGCACCAGCCCCGACAGCATCGACCTTGCCGAGGACCGGGAGCGCTTTGCGAAGCTGGTCGGCAAGCTCGGCCTCAAGCAGCCGGCGAACGGGATCGCGCGCAGCCGTGACGAGGCGCTGACGGTGGCGGAGCGGATCGGTTATCCGGTGCTCCTGCGGCCGTCCTACGTGCTCGGCGGGCGGGGGATGGAGGTGGTCGACGGGCCCGAGCAGCTCGACCATTATATCGCGACCGCGGTCGCGGTTTCCGGAAGCTCGCCGGTGCTGATCGACCGCTATCTTCGCGACGCGGTGGAAGTGGACGTCGATGCGATCGCCGACGGCAGTGATGTCGTCGTCGCGGGGGTGATGCAGCATATCGAGGAGGCGGGGGTGCATTCGGGCGACAGCGCCTGCGCGATCCCGCCCCACAGCCTGAGCGCCCAAGTCGTTGCGGAAATCGAGCGGCAGACGACGGCTTTAGCGGTGGCGCTTAAGGTCCGCGGGCTGATGAACGTCCAGTTCGCGGTGAAGGACGAGCAGGTCTACCTCATCGAGGTCAATCCGCGGGCTAGCCGGACGGTGCCATTCGTCGCCAAGGCGATCGGTCGGCCGGTGGCGAAGATCGCGGCCCGGGTGATGGCGGGCGAACCCTTGGGCAGTTTCGATCCCATCGACCGCCACTTGTCGCATATCGCAATCAAGGAACCGGTGTTCCCGTTCGCCCGCTTCCCCGGATGCGACCCGGTACTTGGACCCGAAATGCGAAGCACGGGCGAGGTGATGGGGCTCGACACCGACTTCGACGCGGCGTTCAGCAAGGCGCTTCTGGGGGCGGGTATCCACCTGCCGCAGTCGGGAACGGTATTCGTGTCGGTCAAGGACGGCGACAAGCCCCACATCGTCCCGGCGGTCGAGGCGATGCTCGAGCTTGGGTTCAAGGTGGTAGCGACGGGGGGCACGGCCGAATATCTGGCGTCCAGGGGGCTTGCGGTCGAGACGGTGAACAAGGTCGCCCAGGGGCGTCCGCATATCGTCGACAGGATCACCGACGGCGACGTTCAATTGGTCTTCAACACCACCGAAGGGTGGCAGTCGCTGAAGGACAGCCACTCGATCCGGGCGACCGCGCTCCAGCGCAAGGTGCCCTATTTCACCACCGCTGCGGCGAGCCTTGCGGTCGCTCGCTCGCTTGGGGCGCTTCGCGGGCGGGCGCTTGAAGTGCGCTCGCTGCAATCCTATTATTCCGACTGAAGTGAACTGATTTTCATCCGACAATCCGCCCCATGCAGCGGTGCCGTGACGGCGCCGGCGGGGCGGTTTTGAAGAAAGGGCCGACGACATGGCGACCGCCGAAAAAGTGCCGATGCTTGCAGAAGGGCATCGCAAGCTGTCAGAGCAGGTGCGGCACCTCAAGAACGTCGAGCGGCCGGCGGTGGTTGAGGCGATCGAAGCCGCGCGCGCCCACGGCGATTTGTCCGAAAACGCCGAATATCATGCCGCCAAGGAGCGGCAGGGCCAGATCGAGGCGACGATCGCGGATATCGACGACCAGCTCGCCCGGGCGATCGTCATCGATCCGTCGACGCTGTCGGGCAACAAGGTCGTGTTCGGAGCGACCGTGACCTTGATCGACGAAGACAAGAAGAAGGTGAAGTACCAGCTTGTCGGCCAGTCCGAAGCGGACGCCAAGGACGGTAAAATCAGCTTCAACTCGCCGCTCGGGCGGGCGCTGATCGGCCGCGAGGTCGGCGACGAGGTCGAGGTGTCGACGCCATCCGGCGACCGTTATTACGAGATCAAGAAAGTCGAGTTCGTTTGAGGGCCCGGAGCCGGTAATGGCGACTCCGCGCACCGCGACCGCGTGGATTGCGATCGTCACCGCGCTGTTCTGGCTGGCCGCCTCTATTGCCGGATTCAGCGACACCGCAGCGCTCGCGCTGGGGTTCATTCCGGACCGCTGGAGCGGGGCCGTATTGCTCGGCACCGCGGTTCCGGCGTTTCTCACTCCGCTGACGGCGACGCTGGTCCACGCGGGACTGCTTCACCTGGGACTGAACCTGCTGATTTTCGTCTGGTGCGGAACTCTGGTCGAGCGGGTGATCGGGCCCAAGGCACTCATGCTGATCTATGGCGTGTCGGCCTATGTCGCGGCGATCGCGCAATGGGCCGTCGATCCGCATTCACAAGTGCCGATGGTCGGCGCCAGCGGGGCGATCAGCGGAGTCATCGGAGCTTTCGCTCTCAGCTTCGGCCAGCAGAAGCAGCTCGTTCGATCCCGGTCGCTGAACCGGACTCTCAACGCGCTGTGGCTTCTTGCGGCCTGGGTCGTGCTCCAGCTGATGACGGGGATTCTAGCTGGCTTTCACGGAGTGCTGGTGGCGACGCCCGCGCATGTCGGCGGGTTCGTCTCGGGACTGCTGCTCCAGCGGCCGCTGCTGATGTGGCGCTACAGGAACGCTTAGGCTTTCGCCTTCGGCCTCGAAATCCCGTCCGAGTCCGGCTCGAGCAGCCGGTGGAGGTGGACGATCACATATTTCATTTCGGCATCATCGACCGTGCGCTGCGCCTTGCCTCGCCACGCCTCTTCGGCGTCGGCGTAATTGTTGTAGAGACCGACGAGGTCGATCGTTTCCAGATCGAAGTCGACTCCGCGCGGATCCTCGACCCGGCCGCCGAACACGAGGTGGAGTTTGCTCATGGGGCGGGGGCTAGCAAGAAATCCGGCGCTTGCAACCGCTCAGCGCTTGCCGGCTTCGTCGCGAAACTTGCCAACAGCAGCCTGGGCTGACGCCTTTGCCGCCTCGCTCGCCTTGTCGGCCAGGACTTCGGGCGTGAGGCCGAGCTCGCGAAGCTTGTCGGAGCCGGTGCGGCGGGCCGCCTCGGCGGCGTCGCGGGCGGCGCCGGTGACCCTATCTCCGTAAGGGCGAAGGAGGTCGCGCTCGCGGCGGCTGGTCGGGATCAGAGCCGCCAAAAGCGCGCCGACGGCCACGCCCGCGCCGAGAGCGACAAGTGGCGCTTCGCCGATCGTGTCGCCGGTGCGACGTCCTGCGTCAGAAGCGCTGTCGAGGACACTGTCGTAAGCGTCGATTGCGCGCTGCCTGAGGCTGGAGTCCGACTCGCCTGCGTTGCTTGCCCGATTGCGATCACTCTCACTCATCGATCTTCTCCACTGGTTCCTTGGCCTTTGCAGGCTTTTTGACTTTCTTCTTCGGTTTGCCGTTCATCATCTTGCCGGCGAGATCAATCAGCGGCTCGCGGGCGATGAACAAGGCAAGGGCGGCAACTGCCCCGCTCGCAGCGACGGGACGTTTGCGCACCGCGTCGACCGCATCTTCGGCGATGTCGGCGCCCTTCGACTTTGCCGCGTCCCAGGCGTCTCGGGCGATATGGCTCGGCGCCAGCTTGTCCTGGAGCTGCCGGCCGTAAGCGAGGATATCGTCGAAGGTCGCGGCGAGCCTGGCGCGGGCCTGCTCGGCGCGTCGGCGAGCGTTGACAATTCTCAGCGATTCCTCGGTCACAGCGCATCCCTCAGCTTCACCCAGCCGACCCATCCGATAGCGCCGGCGAACGCTCCAACGATCAGGAATGTGACCAGGCCCGCAAGCAGGGGGGTCATGTAATAGGCCAAGGAGACGACAATCGCGACGCTAAGGGCGCAAACCGCACCGATTGCAACGAGTGTCGCAGCCCCGAACAGGACCGCCGCGACAGCCACGGACTTCGACTTTTCCGCGGCGATCGCCTTGGCGAGGTCCACTTCGGCCCGGGCATAGGACTTGGCGTCGTCGACGAGCTGGCTTGCAAGCTCGCCGAACGAACGGTCACCGCCCGGGCGCGCTGGGTCTTCCGCCGGCTTCAGCATCAGCTCCGTCTGCGCGATGAGCTCGACCGACGATCCTCGTCACCGTCTTCGTCGTTGTCGTCGCTTGCGAGGCCGGATTTCACCAGCCGGGCAAGAGCGAAGCCGACAATCGCCGCGCCTGCCAGCGCCACGCCGGGGCTCTTGCGGATGAAGTTGCGTGTGTCGTCGATCAGCTCGTCGGGGTCCTTCGAGGCAAGCCTGTTCGCGGTGCT
>DATAKH010000189.1:0-9627 GCA_036261735.1 Sphingomicrobium sp. | reverse complement strand
GCGCGACCACTGGCCGAGCGTCCCCTCGAGGGTGGCAAGCGGCTGATCGTGGGGGAAGGCGGAGAGCGCTGGATCTACGACGAGCCGAAGCGAGCGCTCTCTGCGGGTGCTGCGCTGGCCCCCGAGGGCCTGATCGGCATGCTCGAGAACGAGGGCAAGTACTGGTTCGTCGGGGAGTCCGCGCGCTCGTACCGGGTAGCGGCCGGACAGGATTGCAGCATAGGCCGACGTCAGCTCAAGCAGGCTCACTCCGCCCGTCCCGAGCGCAAGGCTTGGCTTGTCCGGAAGCCTCGACGTTATTCCGAGATCGCGGGCGGCGCGGATCACATTGCCCCGCCCGACGCTCTGGGAGAGTCGGACCGCGGCCGCATTGCTCGAGCTGGCGAATGCCTCGCGCAGGGTGATCTTCCCGCGATAGGCGCCGTCGCTGTTCGACGGGCTCCAGTCCCCGATCGTAACCGGCGAATCGTCGATGATGCTGTCCGGCGTCCAGCCGGCGCGCATCGCGGCGAGATACACGAAGAGCTTGAACGCGGACCCCGGCTGGCGGCGCGCCTGCGTGGCGCGGTTGAACGGCGACTTCGCGTAGCTCTTTCCGCCCACCATCGCGACGACGCGGCCGTCCGGGCGCATCGCGACCAGCGCAACCTGCGCCTCTCCGGTGCGGGCCCGGTTCACCGCCCGCACAGCGAACCGCTGAAGGTCCGCATCGAGCGTTGTCGTCACCCGCACCTGGCCGAATTCGGAATCGAACGCCTGCTGGGCCTGGGGCGCCACCCAGTCGGTGAAATAGGTGCCGGACGGCAAAGCCCGGTCCTCGGACACTGGACGGGCGAGCTTGGTGGTGCGTGCCTTACGTTCGCTGATCGCACCAGTTTCCGCCATTGTCCTGAGCACCAGCCGGCTGCGTTCCTGCGCCGCCTTCAAATGGCGGGTCGGAGCGAGCCGCGACGGCGCCTGTACCAGCCCGGCGAGCATCGCCGACTGAGCGAGAGTGAGCTTTTCCGGGTCGCGCTTAAAATAATGGCGCGCGGCGGCGCGCAGCCCATAAACGCCGTCCCCAAAATAGACGCTGGAGAGATAGCGCGAGAGAATTTCCTCCTTCGTCAGCCACGCTTCGAGCCAGAAGGAGATGATGACTTCCTGCGCCTTGCGCTTGAGGCTTCGGTCCGCAGACAGGAAGCTCGTTTTCGCCAGCTGCTGGCTAATCGTGCTCCCGCCCTGGCGGACTCCGCCCGCGCGGATGTTGGCTACGAAGGCGCGTCCGATGCCGCGCGGGTCGATCCCCCAATGCGTGTAGAAGCGGCGATCCTCGATCGCGACGAACGCCGCCGGCGTGAGCGGATCGAGCTTTATTGCCTCGACCGGCGCCTCCTTGATTGCGCCGCGCCTGGCGAAAGGCTTTCCCTCCTCCGACAGGAACAACATCGCCGGGTCGGGAAGCGGCTCCAGCGCGCGCGAGAGCGGCGCGGTGATTACCAGCCAGGCGAGCGTAACGACGATCAGGGCAAGCAGCGACCAAAGGACGATCCGGGTCTTGCGCCAGCGGCGCTTCGGCGCCGGCTGCTCTTCTGCCGATTGCGGCTCAGGTGGCGGAGGCGGAGCGAAGGGATCGGGCAGATCCTCGACGTTCACTCCGCCCCGGCTCCAGATTCCGTCGTAATCGGCCACTTTTCGGAGTCTCCGCGGAAACAACTGCCTTACATCAGTAAAACAGTGAAGGCGATATGGCCAGACGGTTGCTGAACCCGGCATTGCGGCTATTGGTCTTGGCCATGCGGATGCGCCTTCTCCGCCGATCGCTGCTCGTCGCGCTGGCCGCGGCGACCGTGACCGCTACCGGCGGCTGCCAGAGCGAGCCGGAGGGGGTGGTCGGAGTCGTCGTAATCGACGGCGATCCGCGCCTCGTAACCCCCGGAACCCGCCCGCTCACGTCCAGCGAGGCAGTGCTTATCGACAACGTCGCTCAAGGCCTCGTCAGCTTCGATGCCCGCGGGCAGATTGAGCCGGGCCTCGCGGAAACGTGGAACGTTAGCGACGACGGCTTGAGCTATATCTTCCGCCTTGCGAACGGCGACTGGCCCGATGGCCGGAAGATCACCGCCGAGCAGGTCGCGCGGATGCTTCGCAAGATGATCGCGCCGCCGGATAGCGATCGGTTGGACGACGCGTTCGGCGCGGTCGAGGACATCGTTGCGATGACCGACCGTGTGCTCGAAATTCGCCTGAAGGAACCGCGCCCCCACCTGCTTCAATTGCTGGCGCAGCCGGAAATGGGCCTGGTTCGCGAGGAGCAGGGCACGGGGCCTTTCACGATCGACCGAGCCAACAGCCGGGACGGCACCGTCCGCCTCACTCGCGAGGTCGCGCTTCCGGACGAAGAACAGACAGAGCGCGAGCAACTCAATTTGTCGGGAGCGAAGGCGCAGGAGGCCATTCGCGCATTCGTCTCGGGCACCGCCGACCTCGTCCTCGGCGGGACCTTTGCCGACCTGCCCTATGTGCCACGCGACACACTCTCTCGTGGAGCATTGCAGTTCGACCCTGCGTCGGGCCTGTTCGGGCTGATCCCGGCTCGCGACGGCGGGCCCATGGCCAATCCTGAAGTTCGGCAACTACTCAGCGCCGCTATCGATCGAGAGGCCTTCATCGCCGCGCTCGCCGTTCCCGGGCTGGTGCCGCGGGCGACCGTGCTCGAGCCAGGTCTCGCCAACATTCCGGACCCGGTTCCGCCGGATTGGGCGACCACGCCGACCGTGGATCGGCAACCGGCGTTGAAGGCGGCGGCGGAGCGATTGTTCGAGAACGAGGATAAGACGCCGGTCATTCGCGTCGCGCTTCCCCCGGGCCCTGGCTCTGACGTCCTTTTCGAGCGGCTTTCGCAAGACTGGGGGGGCCTCGGGATAGACGTGAAACGTGTCGGCATCGATGAAACCGCCGACCTCAGGCTCGTGGACGAAGTCGCGCCCTCGGCTGCAGCCAGCTGGTTCCTTCGTCACTTTCGGTGCGGCGCGGCGAAGATCTGCGCCGAGCAAGTGGACGAAAAGCTCGACGGAGCGCGCAACGCGGCGATCCTCGCCCAGCGCACGGCCTTCCTCAGCGAAGCCTCCCGCCAGATCGATTCGCTTCAGCTGTTCATTCCGATCGCAGCTCCGATCCGCTGGTCGCTTGTGTCGCAGCGGATCTCCGGCTTTGCAGGGAACCGCTTCGCGATCCACACGCTGACGGGGCTGGAACGACAGCTGAATCGGACCGGCGAATGATGGCGATGGAAAGAGAGCGAACCGCAGGCCTGTCCCTTGGAAGCGATCCATCCTCTGTCCGCCGGCGGGTAGAAGCGCTCGAACGAGTTATGGAGCGGCTGGTCGTGGTGCCGGGAATCAATCGCCCGATGGGACTCGACGTCATCCTCGACTTCGTTCCCATTGCCGGCCCGACTGCGGCGGCCGCAATCGGCGCCTATCTCGCCTGGGAGGGCCGCAATCTCGGGCTGTCCAAGTGGCAGATGGCGCGGATGGGGGGAAATGTCGGAGTCGACTGGTTGCTAGGGCTCATTCCGTGGATCGGCGCGATTCCCGACTTCTTCTTCCGCTCGAACACGCGCAACCTGCGGATCATCAAGCGACACCTCGATCGCCATCACCCTGCCGGGGCCACGATCGAGGGACGCGCTCGCTAGCGGGGGCCGCTCCCGATTTCCTTGGTCAGGAACGCCCATAGCAGGGCCGCGCGGACCGCATCCTCGCTCCGGTCTGCGCCAACCGAATGGCCGCCCTCCAGATACTCATGGTAATAAACCGTGTTTCCGAATGCCTTGAGCTTGGCCGCGCCCTTGCGCGCGTGGCCCGGGTGCACGCGATCGTCCTTGGTCGACAGATAGAAGAACACCGGCGGGTATTCGACGCCTTCGCGGATGTTCTGATATGGGGAATATGCGGACATGAACGCCCAGTCGGCGGGCTTGTCGGGGTCGCCATATTCGTCGATCCACGAGGCGCCGGCGAGCAGGTGCGAATAGCGTTTCATGTCGAACAGGGGCGATCCCGCGATGACCGCCGAATACAGGTCGGGATGCTGGGTCATCGCCGCCCCCACGAGGACTCCACCGTTGGATCTGCCCGAGATCGCGATGCCGTCCTTGCGCGACACTCCGCTGGCGATGAGGTCGCGTGCGACCGCCTCCAGGTCGTCGAAGCTGTTCTGGCGCTTTTCGCGAAGTGCGTCTTTGTGCCAGTCGGGGCCGTACTCGCCGCCGCCGCGGATATTGGCGAGCACATAGGCACCGCCATCCTCGACCCAGAACAGCCCGAGCGGCCCGGATCGGTAAGGTTGCTCGGTCAGGTAGGTCGGCGTCTGCGCCGAGCGGAAGCCGCCGTAAGCGTGGATCAGCGTCCCAGTCGGCGCGGTCACGCCCTTCTTGCGGACCAGGAAGTAAGGTACCCGGGTGCCGTCTTTCGACGTAGCAAACCGCTGCTCGACCGTGAACTTCGACGCGTCGAACTGAGGCGGGAGCGAGTCAACTTCGGTTACTTCCCCGATAGGGGTCACCGACACCAGAGAGGTTGGGGTTAGCATCCCATCGACGGTCGCGAACGCGACATCCTGCTTGTCCGCGGTCGCGGCAATCGCGATCGTGCTATTTGCCGGCAGCGGGATGGTCTGCCGAGCCCAGGTCCCGTTCGCCTGGCGTGCAAGCGCAAACAACTTCCCAGAAACGTCGTCAAGCGCCTTGATCCACAGCACATGGTCGGAGGAGACGACCTGCTCGATCGCCTGCGACTTGCTTGGCGCCATCACCAGCGTCGGCGCGGGTGTCTTCCCGGCGAGCATCGGCGGAACGTCGAATGCGACGACGCTCCCCGGCTGGAACTGCCCAAGCGGCTCGATCAGCCTGACGATGGCCTGCCCGCCGAGAATGGTCTCGAACTCGGCAGTCTCGGGCATCGGCAACTCGACCAGGCGACCATCCGCAGCGAGAATGGATATCTTGTCCTCATAGAAGCCGACGGCGCGATCGACCCCGACGTAGCGGGTGTCGCCGTCCGTCACCGCGAACGGGGAGACCGCAATATCCTCCTCGGTGCCTTCGGCGATGAGCTTTGCCGATTCCCAAGGGGTCCCGCGCTTCCACTGCCGGACCGTCCGCGGATAGCCCGAGCGCGTCGCCGACCCCTCGCCTTCGACCCGGGCGACCAGCAGCGTGTCGCGATCGACCCATGTGGCGCTGTTCTTGCCGACCGGGATCGTGAAGCCGTCCTCGACAAAGCTGGCGGTCGGCAGGTCGAACTCGCGGATCACGTCGGCATCGCCACCGCCAGGGCTCAATGAGACGAGGCAGCGCTGATATTGCGGCGGCAGACAATTGGCGCCATGCCAAACCCAGCTTTCGCCCTCCTTTGCACCGAGAGCATCGACGTCAATCAGCGTGCGCCATTGCGGCTTCCCCGCGACAAAAGCGGCGAGCGGCGAGACTCGCCACAGGCCGCGCTTGTGCTGCGCATCGACCCAATGGTTGGCGACCATGTCGCCCATCACCGAATCGGGCATCTCGATCTGTTGAGGATTGTTCAGGATCTGAAGCGCGCGCCGACGGCGCTCCTCGTAACCGGGGACCTTGGTCAGCTCGGCCTCGGTTTCGGCGTTCCACGTCCTCACCTGCTCAAGCGGCCTCGCTCCCTCGATTTCCTCGAGCCAAAGGTACGGATCGTTCGTCTGGGCGAAGGCGGCGGTGGCGATGAAGGCCGCGGCGGCGGCAAGTGCGAACTTACGCAAGGTATGTCTCCCGGGATTCGTTCTTATCGTGCGAAGCAAGGGCCGGGACGTCAACGCCCCCAATCGACCAGCATCAGGCAGAACTGGATTTCAGCTTGCCAGGCTTACGCCAGGGCCCGCCAGATGCCGTAAGCGCCTGTCAGCGTCAGTACCGAACCCACGAAGATAAGAAGGATCCTGGGTTTCGCCTTTTTCGTGATCAGACCGGCGAACGGCGCAGCCAATATGCCTCCGGCGAGCAGTCCGATGGTAGCCGCGGTGAACATCGCCCAGCCCAGTGTCACGATAAAAGTCGCCGAGATCGTGATTGTGACGATGAACTCCACGGTGTTCACGGTGCCGATCGTTCGCCTCGGCTCCGCGCCCTGCACGAGCAGGTTGCCCGTGACGACCGGGCCCCATCCGCCGCCTCCGGCCGCATCCAGAAAGCCGCCGGCAAAACCGAGTGGTTCGACGATCTTCGCGGGCTTGTGGGTTGGCGGATAATGGATGCCGCGCCAAACCAGGTAGATTCCGATACTCGCCAGATAGGCCAGCACGAACGGCCGGGCCGCACTGGCGCTGATCTGGGTCAGCACATAGGCTCCCAGGAAGCCGCCGATTACTCCTGGGATCGCCAGGCGCCTGAACAGCCGCCAGTCGACGTTTCGGTGCATTATGTGACTGGTGCCGGAGGCAGCTGTCGTAAAGGTCTCAGCGATGTGCACGCCCGCCGACGCTGCCGCCGGCGGAACGCCAAGGCTGACCAGCAAGGTCGTCGAGATGACTCCGAAGGCCATGCCGAGCGCCCCGTCGATCAGCTGGGCGACAAATCCAACAGCGATGAAGCCGGCGAGCTCTGCAACGCCGATGGAACCGAAATCCATACACCTCCAGCGTCAGCGCTGTCGGCGGCCCGTAGACGCGAGATATGGGAATGCCAAGCGAATAGAGAATTGCGATGGTGGCCCGCTCCGAGGGACTTGAACCCCCAACCTCCGGGTTCGAAGCCCGGCGCTCTATCCAGTTGAGCTAGGAGCGGACATTCAGCTTGCGGTGCGCGCTATCGACCAAAGTTGAGAGCCGATCAATCGCCGCTGATCGTAGGGTCGATGTCCTCGGGCGCGACTCCGCCGTCGTCGTCTTCGACGATCGGCTTGCCGACGTCGCCCTTTCCGACGGTATTGCCGGCCATTTCCAGCATCCGTTCGAGCGGCCGCCGGGCTGCATCCATCAACTCGGCCGAAAGGTCGATCTGCGGTTTGAGGTCGCGCAAGCTGACGTACAGCTTCTCCAGCGTGTTGAGCGCCATGTACGGGCACATGTTGCAGTTGCAGTTGCCGTCGCCGCCCGGCACCCCGATGAAGGTCTTGCCGGGTGCCGCTTTCTCCATCTGGTGGATGATGTGCGGCTCGGTTGCCACAAGGATTGTGTCGGCCGGCGATTCAAGCGCGAATGCCAGGATCGAGCTGGTCGAGCCCACATGGTCGGCATGCTCGATGATGTGCGGCGGGCATTCCGGGTGCGCGGCGACCGGTGCTCCGGGATGCTCGGCCTTGAGCGTCAGCAGCTCGGTTTCGCTGAACGCCTGGTGGACGATGCAGATGCCGGGCCACAGCAGCATGTCGCGGCCGGACTTGCGGGCGAGATAGCCGCCGAGGTGTCGGTCGGGCCCAAAGATGATCTTCTGCTCCTTCGGGATCTGGTCGAGGATCGTTTGCGCCGAAGAGCTGGTGACGATGATGTCGCTCAAGGCTTTCACGGCCGCAGAGCAGTTGATGTAGGTAAGCGCGATATGGTCGGGATGGGCCTCGCGGAAGGCCTTGAACTGGTCGGGCGGGCAGCTGTCCTCGAGGCTGCAGCCGGCGTCCATGTCGGGGAGGATCACGGTCTTTTCGGGCGACAGAATCTTCGCCGTTTCGGCCATGAAACGGACGCCGCAAAAGGCGATCACGTCGGCGTCAGTGGCGGCCGCCTTGCGCGACAAATCTAGACTGTCGCCGACGAAATCGGCGAGGTCCTGGATTTCCGGCTTCTGGTAATAATGGGCCAGGATGACCGCGTTGCGCTCTCGCTTGAGGCGGTCGATCTCGGCGAGGAGATCGAGCCCTTTGAGACTGGTTTCCTGGACTGTCACTTCTGCCTTTCAGCCGCGCGGCGGCGCTCCGCTTCCTTCACTGCATTCTCATATGAGGTCGATACGTCCAGGAAACTAGGCTCGGCCTCGGCTTCGCCTGGGAAGCGGGCAACGACTCTCGCCTTCTCGAAGCCGGCGGCCTTGAGCGGCATCGCGAAACTTCGCTGGACTGCCTGCCGGGCCGCCTGCCGGGCAAGGCGCATCGGTACCTCGCTTTGGGCCTGGCTGCGAAGGTCCGCCACGGCTTTTGCGCGGTTCGCCTGGTCGAGCCGCTCGTCGGCGCTCGTGAAGGTCGCAAGGAGCCCGCCGGAGCCATATTCGCGGGCGTTGGCGAGGTCGACTTCAGGTCCGGCGATTTCGACGTCGGGAAGCCGGACGGCGAGGGTGCTGGAGTCTCTGTCCCAGGTCACGTCGTCCTGGGTCAGCTTCGACAGGTCCAGCTCGTAGCGGACGTCGCCCGGCAGGATCAGCGTCCGCTCCGTGGACAGGCCGAGCCGCGACTGACTTGCGCTGGTCACCGACACATAGCGCGCCACGAACACCACGAGGCGATTCTGGGCCCGCATCGATTCCAAGCTGGACGTCGCGATCGCTTTCGGGTCGGGGCCGCCGAAGATGCTTCCCACCAGCCCCGCACCGCCAATCGCGAGGCCGAGAAGCAGCGCGATGACGACGGCTCCGATCAGGAGGGGGAGTCTGATTCGATCCCTGTCCATAACTCTCCTTCGCATTCAACGAGGTCGCGGCGCTGCAGGTCCAGAAGGTGCGCGTATACTGAGCCGCCGGCGGCGGCCGTCAGCCTCGGATCGAGCCCCGGATAGGCTTTGGCGACGATGTCCGCGATGTCTCGCGGCTTCTCTGACACCAGTCTCAGCACCTGGCGCTCGCGCTGCATGCGATGGCCGATGAGCGAGCGGACATATTGCTGCGGCTTGGTGACCGGCGGGCCGTGAGCCGGGAAGTAGATTCGGTCGCCACGCTGTCGGAGCTTCTCGAGGCTGGCCATGTACGCGGCCATGTCGCCGTCGGGCGGCACCACGACCGTGGTCGACCATCCCATGACGTGGTCGCCGGTAAATAAGGCGTCCTCCCACGCGAAACAGAGGTGGTTGGAGGTGTGGCCGGGGGTGGCGACTGCTGTGAGCGGCCGCCCGTCGACTTCGATGCTATCGCCGTCCTCGAGCATCCGGTGGGGCGCATAATCACCGTCGAAAGCAGCGTCCGCGCGAGGGCCGACCGTTTCCAGCGCGAGGGGCGCGCAGCCGATGATCGGCGCGCGTGTCCGGGCGGCGAGCGGCGCGGCCGCCGGGCTGTGGTCGCGGTGGGTGTGGGTGCACAGGATGGCGATGACGTCGCGGCCGCCGATTGCCTCGACGATGGCATCGACATGTTCGGGTTCGTCTGGCCCCGGATCAATGATCGCAACTTCCTCTGCCCCCACGAGATAGGTCTGCGTGCCGGTATAGGTGAAAGCCGACGGATTGTGCGCGAGAACACGGGCAATTCCCGGCTCCAGCGAGTCGAGGATTTCGTAACGGGCGTCCACGATGGCTGCTCTGCCACGGCGCAGATGCGCTGGCAAAGCCGAGCCGCCGGCGGCGCCGGCGCGAATGACGCTACTTTGACTGCGCCTCTTTGGCCTGCAACTCGTCGATCTTTGAGCGCATCTGGTGGACGAGGGCGTTGCGGCGGTCTTCGGAAATGCCCTTTGTCGCCTCGATCTTGTCGGCGGCTTCCCC
>DATAKH010000180.1:0-4868 GCA_036261735.1 Sphingomicrobium sp. | reverse complement strand
GCGTTTCGCTGTCGAACGCTTGGCTGTGGATTTCCTGGCTGCCGGCTTCTTCGCGGTAGAGCGTTTTGCGCCAGTCGAGGCAGCGCCAGCGCCGCCAGTCGCGCGCTGCTCGTCCATCGGCCACTTGCCGGACATGATTCGCTGCGCCGCGTCAGACACCGCTTCGGCGATCAGCGCGCCCAGCTTGGTCGCGCTCGACATCACCGATTTCGCCGCTTTGTCGGCGCTGTCGGCGGCGTCCATTCCCGCGTCCTTGATCGCCTTGCGCGCCTTCGGGCTGGCGCTGATCGCGGCCGCCGCGGCGGCAAGACCGGCGGCGAGCATTTCCTTGCTCATCGCGGCATTGGCGATTTTTTCACCCGTCGACTTCGACGAGCTCGAAGAAGACGACTTGCCCGATTTCGAGCTCTTGCCTTTGCTGGATTTCGCCATCGCAATCCCTCCGTTTCAACTTGCCCGTTTAGACAAACGAGCAAAACAACAGTTCCGTTGCGGTAGCGAAAAGGCAATGGAATTACAGGGGCCCAAATACTGTTAAGGGGACCGCCGGCGAACCGACGATCCCCTCGAACATGGTCAGCGGCCGGAAGTGACGGCCGTCCGTCCAGCACCTATGGCCGACGAACACCCCTTTCCGACCTGCCTGCTGAACCATGAGACATCGGATCACCTCCTTTCGCTGCGTTGAAGCCGACTTGGAAGATGAATAGCCGACGCCTCCAGCGCAAGACTTGTATTGCGATTTTGTTTCGGCAATTCTCTTTGACTTCGCGCTTCCGACTCGCCTGTCGCGAGTCAGCTCCTGCAATCCTCGATCACTCGGGTCAGTGCCGCCCAGACCGGCAATACCAGCATCGGCGCGCCCGCTGCAGCCGTGCCGAAGCGGCCGCGGCTGAATGCGATAGCGTCGAGCAAGGGATCGGTAGCGGCGAGGTCGGCGACCAGCTCCCTGGTCGAAAGGAATCGAGCCGGGACGGTTCGCGAGATCGTGCTCGTCCATATCGACAGCGTCGGGGCCGCCGCCGGAACCGCGGTCCGGATGATCGAAACTGACCGAACCGAGCGGTTGCAGCGCATCTTGAACCGGACCGTCGCCGATGAATCGAGGAAATCGGCTTCGCTGCCTCCCACGATCGGGCGATAGATCCAGCTACCCGAAATCGGGTCGAGCGATTCGACGTCGATCGCGGCGGGCGCCTGGGCTGCAGTCGGGGCGGAGACAAGCGGCAGCGCAATCGCAGCCGCGAACGCAAACATGATTTTTCTCATTTGCTCAGGCGATCGACTTTTTCCTGGAGCTTCGCAAGCTCCGCGCGCAGCTCGTCGAGCTGTTTTTCCGAAGCGGAGGAAGCGGTCTTCGACGCGCCGGTGAAAGCCCGGCTCGCGTCCTCGAACATCGACATGTTGCGCTTGGCGATCTCGGCGAAGGCATTGCCGCTGAATGCATCGCCGAGCGCCTTCTGGTTGCGCTTGAAGGCGTCCATCGCGGCGTCGAGATATTCGGGAACAACCGCCTGCATCGAATTTCCGTACAGCCCGATGAGCTGCTTGAGGAAGTTCACCGGAAGCATGGTCGATCCGCGCGCTTCCTCGTCGACGATGATCTGGGTGAGGACCTGGCCGGTGATGTCCTCGCCGGTCTTGGCGTCGACGACTTCGAAGTCGCGGCCCTGGCGAACCATCTCGGCCAGCCGGTCGAGCGTGATGTAGGACGAGCTTTCGGTGTCATAAAGCCGCCGGTTGGCGTACTTCTTGATCGTAATCTTGCCGCCAGACTTGCCCATGACCCGCTCCAGACACTTTCACGACAGCGTACCAGACGCAAAGAGTGCGGTGCAACAAAAGCGCGCGCCGCGCCCGCTGCCCCTGTTCCTGGAGCTCGTGCGCGCCGTGTCGGAGCGGGAGCCCGAGCTCGCTGCCAAGGCTCTCGCCGGCCTGGCGAAATACGAGCGGGCCCCGCGGCGCGAAACTCGCGCCGGGCGTGCTGCTATCGCTCGGGCCGGCCCCGCAAGTCTTCGCGACTGCGGCGGAAGCGGAGCGCCTGCGGTGCTGGTGCCGTCGCTAATCAACTCGCCCGACGTGCTCGACCTCGACGAGGAAAGCTCGCTCGCGTCGGCGGTTGCGGGGATGGGACGGCATGCCCTGCTCCTCGACTGGGGCCGCTCCTCGGAGCGGGCCGATCTCGATCTCGGCGGGCACATCGAGCAATTGTTGCTGCCGCTTCTGGGCGAGCTGGACTCGCCGCCGTCGCTGATCGGCTATTGCCTCGGCGGCACAATGGCGATCGCCGCTTCGAATCTTGTTCCGGTCGAGCGAGTGGCGACGCTGGCCGCACCCTGGCGATTCTCGGGCTATCCTCGGGAGTCGCGCGATTCCCTGCTTCGGCTTTGGGAAAGCGCCAAGGGCCCGGCGGAACGCCTCAATGCGCTCCCGATCGAAGTCCTGCAAAGTGCATTCTGGTCGCTCGATCCGACACGGACAGTGGCGAAATTCGCGTCGTTCGCCGATTTTTCCCCGGACAGCGCCGGTGCTCGCCGGTTCGTCACGCTGGAAGATTGGGCAAACGAGGGCGAGTCCCTGCCCTTCCCTGCCGCTCGCGAGCTGATCGAGGATCTCTTTGGAAGCGACTTGCCGGGAATCGGGCAGTGGGAGGTAGGCGGCAGGGCGATGACCCACCGGCTCGATTGCCCAGTCCTCCACGTCACCGCTTCCGGCGACCGGATCACGCCGACGCCAGCCGCTCCCGCCGGCGAGACGGTCCGGATCGATTCCGGCCATGTCGGGATGGTCGTCGGTTCGGCTCGAACGAGGCTTCACGAATCGCTGGCGAAATTCCTCGCCGCTCCTTGCCGCTAGCTACCGTCGTCGCTAAGTCGCGCTTCTCGCGCACCCGTAGCTCAGCTGGATAGAGCGCTGCCCTCCGAAGGCAGAGGCCACAGGTTCGAATCCTGTCGGGTGCGCCATCGTTTCCGCATCTGCGCGGGCATGCTCAGAACGAAATCGAGCGGGGCGACGGCATGCTCGGGGGTGCGGGCAGCACAAGCAGTTGCGCCCTCTTCTCCCCACAGCTTGCGCACGCCATATGCTTGGCGATGCCGCCCAGCGATCCGGTCCCGCAGCTTTTCACGAAATCGGCCGGGCCGAAGGTGACGACGGATCCGCACTCGCGGCACTCGACCCTGACGCCCGCGCCAAGGCGAAGAACATCGGCTCCGGTGCGAGGATGTGCCGTCGGCATTCACTCGAGGTAGCGCGGAAGCAGAAAAAGCACATGTTACCGATGGTTAGGATGTTCGTTCGCAGCGGAGCCGTTCGCCGGCCTGACGCCGATATTCGCTCGTGGCGTCCGGGCCTTTGCCTTCTTCGGCTAGCCGCCCGACGCGATCTGCTTCAGCCTCGGGCGGTCGAGAATTTGGATTCGGTCGATCGCCTGCAGTCGGATCATTCTGCTGCCTTTGAGTTCCGATAGCACGCGGCTTATCGTTTCCTTGGTCAGGCCCAGATAATCGGCGATGTCGGAGCGGCTCATCGGGAGGTCGACCATGTCGGCGCCCTGCGACCGGTCCGAAAGCGCCAGGAAGAAGCTCGCGATCCGTTCGATTGCGGTCATCCGCCCGAGCAGGACCATCTGCTCGTGCGCCTGTGCCAGCTGGCGGGCGGCCGCGATATAAAGCTCGCGCTCCATTGGAGGATGATCCTCGACGAAATTCTCGAACCGGCGAACCGGGAAGGCGCAAACCCTGCAGTCCTTTACCGCTTCGGCCGTCACTTCGTGGACATCGCCGACGACGTTGCCGACGAAGTCCCCGGCCATGTGGAAGCCGGTCACCTGCCGCCGCCCGTCGGGTAGGATTCGGTAGCTCTTCAAGATGCCTTCGGTCACGGTGAAGACGCTTGCCGCGCTATCGCCCTGGCTGAACAGGCTTTGGCCGCTGCTTAGCGCCATGCAGCACCCGAGGCGCCGAAACTCCTTGAGCTGGTCGCCATCGAGCGTCCCGCAAATGGCTAGGTCGCGGACCGGGCAGCCAAAGCATGGGTGGCCCTGGGGCAAGGCGCTGGTGTGATCGTGTTTGGGCGAAAGCATGCGCCAACGGCTAAATGATCCAGGTCAATCGGTGCATACGCAATCTTCCGTACCACCCCGGTGCCCCGGAACCCGCTGCTCGGCCCTGCCGTTCAGCCGTCGAATGAAGCAGCAAACCAAACTCGAGAAATCTCTCTTCGAGCCGCCTCCGCGGCGAGAGGAATTCTACACCGACGTGATCGAAAATCTCGCTGCTTGCGACATTCCGTTCCTTCTGTCGTGCACTTACGCGCTCGCCAGCTACACCGGCATCGTGCGCCCGACCAAGGACGTCGACATCTTCGCAACTGCCGGCGACTGCCTGAAAATCCTCTCCCTTTTCAAGGAGAAGGGATTTGACGTTGAAATCGTCGATGAGCGATGGCTGGCGCGGATCACGCAGGGCGAGATCTTCGTCGACGTGATCTTCAACATGCCGACGGCTTCGACCCACGTCACCGAGGACTGGTTCGAGAACGCGCCCAGAACGGAGCTGTTCGGAAGCGAGCTGAGGCTGGTGCCTCCGACCGAGTTCGTCTGGTCGAAGATGTTCGTCCAGGACCGCTACCGCTACGACGGCGCCGATGTCACCCACATGATCCTCAAACGCTCGGAAGACATTGACTGGGCGCAGCTCATTTCCAGCATGGAATTGCACTGGGAAGTCCTGCTCGTCGCCCTGCTCAACTTCCGCTTCATCTATCCGAGCGAACGACACCTCATACCCCGCTGGGTCATGGACGAACTGCTCGCCGCGTGTGACTCGGGCGAGCCAGCGGTCGTCAACGATTTCGACGTCGAACCC